>DMHB01000437.1 GCA_003449595.1 Microscillaceae bacterium
AAGCACTCGAAATTGCGAGAAATGCCATTTTGGAAGGTTTTGACAACACGATGATTCAAAAACTCACAGGTCTAAGCATCGAGCAGATAGAAGCCCTACGCAAGGAAAAGTGAACAACCTCTCTGCCTTTGTTTGTGTCCCACAGACAATAAAATTTCGTATTTTCCTATCAAAAAAGTGCTGTTATGTTCCCCATCTCCAAAAACACCTCCGGTATCCTGCGTTTATAACACCGGATGCCTAAGCAGCATCGCAAAAAAATAGACAAGTGTAAGCAATCCTAAAAGGTTTTTTTAGTTTAAACCATAGCGCTGTTGCGGTCAAATATGCTTAATATAAATCTTGCTCTCTTATGTTGTTTTCTATGATCTCAAAAAAAAGTTATTGGTTGGCTGTTGTATGGTTTAGTTTTGCAGGTATAACTATGGCACAAAAAAATCCTTTGTTGGAATACAGTCTCGACGAGTCAAAAACATTTACCATCGAACAAGGCAAACAATTTAGTGTGCAGATGTTTGTCCACGGCTCGGTTGGATTTACGGCTGCCTATGAAATCAGCGATGAGCAAATTGTCGAATTGGTAAATTCGGAAGTAGTCTATCGCAAATCGGACGCAGAACGCAAAGGCAAAACCGGCGCCGATGCTGCCGACAAGGTGTTTACCTTCAAAGCCCTATCGCCCGGCAAAGCAACCATAACACTCAAGCAATCGTATCGGGGAGAACCCAAAGAAGAACGACGCTACCAAATTGAAGTGGTAGAGTAAGTTGCTTACGCAGGGAAAAGGAAACACGCCAAACCTTTTTCAAAAATCTCCGTTCCAATATTTGGAAAGCACAAAATTACTTACTTACTTTGCATCATTGTTTTACATTTAAAATTTACTGAAATGTTCCGCACTCATACAACTTCTACCTCCCCCCAATATCTTCGCCCCAGGCAAGATAGACAAAAGGGTTTAGTGGGTTTGAAGGGGATTCAAGCGGGCTTTTTGAAAGAAGACATACAACGGAGTATATCATAGCTCTTACTTATACTTTTTTCTGAGCCCGAAATTTCCCTAAGTTTCGGGCTTTTTTGTGCCCATTCAATCCCTCGTTTACCGCTTTCGTTTTACACCGCACGGCTTAAAAAAGTACAATTTTAGCCGCATAGCATTGCTTTGTCTTTTTGAAAATCAAGTTTTAAATGAAAGAGTATTATGGGCAATTTATCGAAAAAGAAAAAAGTACCACTTTACATAAAAAGGATGAACCAGCCGCTGCCTCACAGCAAACTGATTCGGCAACAAGCTGAGGAAGCCTTGAAACAAGCGCCAGGTCATATTTCAAAAATATTTGTGCGCAATTTGGACTTAATTGCTGCCAAAAAACAGCCATTACCTTATTTCCAGCAGGTGTTTTTTCAAATTGAATATGCCTACGGTCAACTTCCTGTGAAAGGCAATAAGCGCGATGCTTATATGGGGTTGTTGAAGCAATTGCATCGTCAAAAATGCTACGATTTGCTCACCGACTCCGAATATTTGACCGCTTGCCTTGCCTTGGCCGAGTGTGAGTCGCAGTGGATACGCCAGCCTGCGCAGTGGGTGCGTAAAAGCCACAACCCACACAAGCAATTCGTCGAACTGGTAAGCCATTTATTGGTAAAATACCGCGTGCCGGCATTTTTCTATAGTGTGTGGCTGCGAAAAAATGCCAAGCACCAAGGATGGTTCATTCAGTTGGCTGCCGGTGCATCGGTCAAGGCGTTGGAAAAAATGCCTGTCAAATTGACCAAAAAAATGGCGCATTGTTTTATGCAAGCGCCCGATGCGCTTACAGTCGAGGAGGCTTTGCGCTATGCGCAAGTCGTTGGACAAGGCGGCAGTGAGTCGTTGGCTTGGGCAGTTTGCCTAAGCTTTTTGGGACGCAATGGGTTTGCACAAGAGGTGTTTTGGGCAGAGGCTATTCAGTTTTTTGTCCAAGCCGATGCGTTCGACTACCGCGAGTTAGTAGATGTGTTGGATTATTTGCAAGCGCAATACCAACAAAACCCTGACTACTCGTTCAAAGGTAGAACCACACGGGCGCTTTTGCGACAAGCTGCTGAGTGGCATAGGCAAATGAGCCGCCTTGCGCCTGAGGTAGAAATACTGACTTGGGAGCGCTGTGGCGTGCGCGAAATCGAGTGGGAAGAAGTAAGCAACGAGGTAGTTTTGAAAAAAACATGTATCCAAGAGTTACTTTCCTCTACTGCGCTCATCGCCGAAGGTGCCAAGCAGCGCCATTGTGTGGCTAATTATGCGCACAGTTGTCAGAAAAAGCAAATCGCCATTTTTGCGATGTTTACGGACTTGTTCGGGCTAAAAATGGCAATGGTTACCATCGAGCTAAATTTACAAAACCGTACCATTGTGCAAGTGCGGGGTAAGTTGAACCGTTCGATGAATACGCAAGAGTGGATATGGCTGCAAAAATGGGCAGCACAAGAAAATTTAAAAATTTCAAAATGGGTAGCCGAAAATGCCGTTTAAGCACAACGGCTGCCCTTTATTCCAACAAATGAAATAAGTATGGCACGTACAAGAATCAACAACAGTGAATTAAAAATAATGTTCCGCGAGCGCGAAGTACTCATTGCTGCCGGCAGGTTGGCCAAATCACTCATCAAGCAAAAAGTGTATGAAAAGGCGCAATTGTTAGAAATCTATAGGCAAATCGTACAAAAACCCGAAGATTTTTATACCGATACTACCTTTTGCGAATTAGCGTCTTTGGTGCAAAAGCTACAACCTCCTCGTGACGATGCAGGGGGGCAAAACTTTGGCGAGTTCGCCCTGCGCGACAAGCCCTTGCTTTTCACGGTGTATGGCTCAGAGCACATCGATGAGTCGGCCATCCAACAAATGGAAACGGCTATGCAGTTGCCTATATCGTTGGCGGGGGCTTTGATGCCCGATGCGCACCACGGCTATGGACTGCCCATTGGCGGCGTATTGGCTACCGAAGCCAACACCATCATTCCGTATGCGGTAGGGGTGGACATTGCCTGCCGAATGTGTTTGAGTGTTTTCGACCTCAACGGGATTTATTTGGATCAAAGGCGCAACGAGTTCAAAAAACACTTGGGCGACAATACCTATTTCGGGATGGCAAGCACCTCTAAAAGGCCTTTAGAAGATGCCTTGTGGGAACATCCTGACTGGAAAGCTACGGCCTACATCCGGAGCTTGATGCCCAAAGCGATGGCGCAAATTGGTACTTCGGGCACTGGTAACCATTTCGTGGAGTGGGGCATTATCGAAGTCTTGGAAAGCGATGCTGCCGACTTGGGTAATTTGCCTGCCGGGCAATACATCGCGCTGCTTTCGCATTCAGGTTCGCGGGGATTTGGCGCAACCATTGCCAATCATTACTCCAAACTGGCGATGCAAAAAACCAAGCTTCCTAAACAAGCCCAGCACTTGGCTTGGCTCGATATGAACGCCGAGGAAGGAATGGAATACTGGATTTCGATGAATTTGGCGGGCGAATATGCCTCAGCCAACCATCATCAAATTCACCGCAAAATGGCCAAAGCGCTCGGGCGAAAGCCTGTGGTGATGATCGAAAACCACCATAACTTTGCGTGGAAGGAAACCCTCGACGATGGTACGCAAGTAATCGTACACCGCAAAGGGGCTACGCCAGCACAAAAAGGTGTGTTGGGTATCATTCCGGGGTCTATGGCTACGCCCGGCTTTGTGGTGCGTGGCAAAGGTTTGGCAGCAGCGCTTAACTCGGCTTCGCACGGCGCAGGCCGGATGATGAGCCGAAACAAAGCCAAGCAGGAGTTGACGATGTCGGAAGTAAAAAAGTTTTTACAAGACAAAGGGGTAAGCCTTATCGGAGGCGATTTAGATGAGGCACCAATGGCTTATAAAGACATCCATACCGTGATGGCGGCTCAACAAGATCTGGTAGAGGTGATCGCACGCTTTACGCCCAAAATTGTACGAATGGCCGAAGCCAAAGACAACCAAAAAGGGCGTGAAGATTGAGTCAAATTTTTGAGTAGAGACTTTCTATCAAAACCCGCTCAAGGCGCATTAAATTGCTGCTTTGGCGGGTTTTTTTCTTGGAGAAACTTTATCAAGAGGCTTGCATCATCGACACGAACTGGTCAAACAAATAACGCGAGTCGTGTGGTCCGGGTGATGATTCAGGATGGTATTGTACTGAAAAGGCAGGTTTGTTTTTCAACTGAATGCCTTCAATGGTTTGGTCGTTCAGGTTGATATGTGTGGGAATAACTACCTCGCTTTTGTTCAACACATCTTCGGCAACGATGCCAAAGCCGTGGTTTTGCGACGTAATTTCTAAGCGGTTGTTCAGCAGGTTTTTAACCGGATGGTTCAGCCCACGATGTCCGCAATGTAGTTTATAAGTGCTAATGCCAACCGACAAGGCCAACAATTGATGCCCCAAACAAATGCCAAAAAGGGGCTTGTTTTGTGTCAAAATAGCCTGAATAGTTGCCACTGCATAAGGCATGGCCGAAGGGTCGCCGGGGCCGTTAGAAATAAAATAGCCATTGGGTTGCCAAGCCTGCATCTGCTCGAAGGGTGTTTTGGCCGGGAAGACCCGGCAATACACGTCGCGGTCGGCCAAGTTGCGCAAAATATTTTGCTTGATACCCAGATCCAACACAGCCACTTTATAAGGTGCTGCGGCATCGCCATAGAAGTAGGGTTCGGCAGTGCTTACTTGCGACGAGAGTTCTAAGCCATTCATCGACGGCACCCGCGCCAAAGCGGCTTGCAGGGCTGTTACATCATCGGTTTCTGAGGAAATGATGGCATTCATCGCGCCTTTTTCGCGGATGTGTACCACCAAAGCCCGCGTATCTATCTGTTGGATGCCTACCAAACCGGCTTGCTCAAAATAATGCTGTAGCGAATCGGTAGCTGTTTTGCGAGAATAAATATTTGAAAAAGTGCTACAAACCAGCCCATTAATTTGCACCCTACGCGACTCATCGTCATCGGGAATAATGCCATAGTTGCCTATGTGGGTATGGGTATTGATTAAGATCTGGCCAAAATAGGAGGGATCAGTGTAAATTTCTTGGTAGCCCGTCATACCGGTATTGAAACAAAGTTCGCCGGTGGTAGTGCCAATTTTACCCAAGGCTAAACCGGTGTAGGTATGCCCATCTTCCAGAACGAGGGTGGCTTTGTTGCCCATTTTGCAGTAAGGTTTAAGCTAAAATCGGGCGCAAAGTTAGTCAATCAGAGGTAAAATTTATGCAGTTGGATAAATTGTTCTACCGATTCGGGCACCAAATAACGAATAGATTGCTTGTTGCGGATACACTGCCTGATAAACGTAGCCGAAATGTCTAACAAAGGCGCTTCTACAATGCGTACTTTGGGGTGGTTGTCGAAAGGGGTTTGCGTTGCTTCGGGGCGTGGATAAACCAACAAATGAAAGTAGGCCAAGATTTGTTCATAGTTTTTCCATTTGTGCAACTTGGCCAAATTGTCGCTCCCCATAATGAGTGAAAATTGGTGTTGGGGAAATTTTTCTTGGATATAAGTCAGGGTATCGATGGTATAGCTGGGCTTGGGCAAGTGAAATTCTACATCGCTGGCTTTGAGTTTGTAATTGTCGGCAATGGCACGCTCGACCATCGCCAGCCGGTCGAATTCGTGGAGTAGTTGGTTTTGTTTTTTGAAAGGATTTTGAGGCGAAACTACATACCAAACTTGTTCCAAATCGGTGGTTTCGACAGCCAAATTGCCAATGATGAGGTGGCCGATGTGGATGGGGTTGAATGACCCAAAAAAAAGTCCTATTTTCATTGTCTGGCGATGGCTATTCTGGGATAGAAATACCCAAGTTGACTCCGCCAAGCAAACCCCACTGATTAGCGCCATAGTTTTGACGTACTGCCAAATATGGCCCGAGGGTAAACAAGCCTTTTACGATGTTGAACCGCAGCCCTCCTGTAAAGGTAGGTCGCCAATCGTCGCGGTTGTTTACGCGGTTGTATTCCATCCCGAAAGGAGCTACAAAAGGCGAAATAAAAAAGTTGGTACCCACCCTAAAGTGAAAATTAAAAGATTCGGGAAGCAAAAAGGCCAACAGGGTAGCGTAGAGGTAAAATTCGTCGTCGCTGCGGTTTCTTCTCAGCAAGTAATCACGAAAAATAAATGAAGCTCCATAAGCGCCCAAGGTCAAGTGGCCATAAGAAGTAGTTTCGGCTTGTGAGTTGCTACCCAGCCCAAAGTGGTAGCCAAGGCTCAACCAACGCGTTACAAAAATTTCGGCTTGCAAGCCATACGACTGTGAAATGCCTTGGTTGTAATGGCCTCGTTCGGTGATCAACGAAAACCTAAACTTGCCTTGCGATTCTAATTCATCGTTGAAGGCTTCTGAAATTTCATTGATAACCTCCTGTGGATAAGCCGCAGAGATGAGCAACCATCCGAACAACAGGCTACCGGCAAAAATCTTGGAAAAGCGAATCGGCATATTTTTCTTTCTTTTTTTGATGTGAACGTAAGAAAGGCGGTATCGGTATCATTTCGGGGCAATAAATGACGGGCGGCCTTACCAAGCACAGCCAAAAAAATCATTCATTTGCACAGGGGTCTCTTTGATAAAACCCTCGCCCAGCGCAGCCCCAATACTACGGCCCATATCTTTGGCGCGACCTACCAAAAAATCGAAATAATCGGGAGTGGAAATGGGGGTCGTAGGTTCTTGGCTTTCAGGGTCAAAAAATTGGGTTTTGTAAGCCTTTACCGATTCTATTTTGGTTTCCCAGAAATCTGTAACATCGACCACCAAAGTAGGCAAAAGCAGGTAATCATGTATAAAATGGTAAACCGCCCGAGGCCGCCAAGCAGGTTGCGGCTGACCGGTTTGGGGGTGCAGGGTTTCGAT
>DMHB01000334.1 GCA_003449595.1 Microscillaceae bacterium
CCTACACGACGCTCTTCCGATCTACCGGGGTGTCCATTTGCCATTTTGAATATCGGCGTGGGTTATCTGCGTAAACGGCGCAGGAAAATTGCCGTTTTTATCTTGCCAAAAAGAAGGATGCGAGATGTCGTTGACCGGATGCGAGTCGAGGGTTACGCAGATATGATCGATTTTATTGGCATTGTCGATGATAATTTTCTTGAGTCGCTCCATATCTTTTTCGGCACCGGGCACATACAAGGCTCCGTTGGGGTGGCAAAAGTCATATTGTGCATCAATAATTAGAAGTGCATTTTTATTTCCCATAAATTTGTATGATGTTTTTGTATGGATGGATAAAGTTGGGTTACTATTTGTTAACGAGAAATTTGTCAAAAGTTATTTGTTTGTACTATAAAAACCGACCAATATGGTGAGTCATTGGCTAAATTCTTTCTGTTGTGCGAACTATCTACGGGCAGCCTTGCTGTGGCTACTCGCAGTAGGGGCTGCTATGGCGCAAACCAACAATGAATATCTGCGCGAAACCTATCAGCAGAAATTCAATCAGCTCATCGAAGGCGAAACCGGTGTGGCCGATTATGTCCAAATCAGCAACAAAGGCGTAACCATTTATGCTTCGCCTGCCGATAAAAAGGCGAATAAATCTGAGTATTTTTTAGAATGGGACAACTTGGCTGTCTTTCGGGCGCTTATCAGGCACAAGCCACAATTGGCCTACGAATTATACCAGAAGAAAAAAACACCTGAAACCGCGTTGTCTTTGTTGCAAAAAATCAAAGAACCCTTCGGATGGAACGCCAATGATTTGCTGCGCCCATTGGTTGGCATCAAAATAGCCATCGACCCAGGCCACATTGCCGGCAATATGGAAACCGCCCGGATGGAAGGCAAATACATTCAGATGGATTTGGACGACGAGAAAATTGGCTTCTACGAAAGTGAAATCGCTTGGGAAACCGCCCAAGTACTCAAATATAAATTGGAAGGCTTGGGGGCGCAAGTAATGCTGACGCGCTCTGCCCCTGGCAATACAGCTTTCGGAATTACTTACAAGGCTTGGTATGACCGATATTTACAACAGAAAAAAGATAAAAAAGAAAGCATCAAGGGCTTGACCGAAGACCGTGTTTTTGGCACCACCTTCCGCGTAATGGATTTATTGGAGCGATGCAACAACATCAATCTTTTTCAACCCGACCTTACGGTGGTTATTCACTACAACGTGGACGGTGGCAATGCGCCTTGGCGGCAGCCCACCAAGAAAAACTACAATGTAGCCTTTGTGGGAGGCGGTTTTTTAGAAAGCGAACTCAAAAACCAAGACGATCGCTTTCAGTTATTGCGCTTGCTGCTGACCGACGAACTTGAAAAATCTATCGAACTGTCGCGCTATGTGTTAGATAGTTTTGAAAGCATTTTGAAAGTGCCTACCGACAAAAGCCCTTATTATGGCAACTCGTTGCCAACCGGCACGCCCGGGGTTAATTCACGCAACCTCACCCTGACCCGCAAAGTGTATGGCATCATTTGCTATGGCGAATCGCTTTACCAAGACAACGAGCAAGAATGCCGCGCCCTGAACCGCAAAGAAGAAATCATTGCAGGCATCCGCACCTCCAAACGGGTTGTAGAAGTAGCCGACGCGTATTTAGAAGGCATTTTGAACTTTTACCGAGCGCAATAAGGCCACAACTTTTGTTATTTATAGGGTTTGAAAGTCCAAAAAACAGCCTCTTCTTTCGAGGGCAGCCCTACCAACCAAGCAGTGAGCTTATCGATTTTGAGATCGTCGATGTTATACGAAACCCGCAGCATAATATCGTCAGGGTACATTGTTTTGGCAAGCAACTCGTTTTCCTTGGTTTGTTGAAAAGTCTCATACAAATCCCATCCGCCAAACGTGTGCAACATTTCGTGCGCCACGGTAGCCGAAATAAGTTTGTCGCCACTGGCACGGGTGCGATAAAGCATACAACCTTCCAAAAAGTACTTTTCTTCGTCCAACCCTTTTGAAAATGGAATGGCATACGACCTGCCCCCTTGGTTGGCCATAACCAACACCAGCACATTGTCGCAGCCTTTTTCTCTAACTGCCCACCGGTAAAAATCCATAGGCGTTTTATACCCTACGGTTTTCAGTACAACACTCACCCAATCGACACGCTCTTTGCCCGAACCAGTGCCACTTTCAATGGTGTTCACCGTCAGATCAGACTCATAGCCATAGGTGCCTTTTTCAAAACTAATGTCCACACCATACTGTGCTGCTTGTTTGGTGAGCCAGGTCAAAGCTTCGTTTACTTGCTGATACATCACGTTTTTATCCTCCTTCGACCAAGCCTTGTCGGGAGTGGTGATAAAAGCAGCCAACACATAGATTTTACCTTTGAGCGCCAGAGCGCTTCCTGCCCTGATTTTGTCGTTGTTGGTTTGGGCTGTAGCCAAAGAAGCCATCAAAAGGGCAACGGAAAGCAATAGAATAGGAAGGGATTTCATACGAAGAGCGTAAAAATGGAAAACGAAAATTAAAAATAAAGTTCTAATTTCAACAATCGAACGCAGTATCCTATTTTTGCTTGCGCGATGGCTATTCTTTTTCACCTTTATTTTCAGTTAGCTGCTTTATGGACACCACTACTACCACTACCCTCGACACGACAGCATTGTTTGAAGCGCTCCATTTGAAACTTTTTAGCTGGAGCACCGGCCAACAACACGGACTTTGTACGGCAGGCAATACAAGGGCGGTTTTGTCGCCCGTCAACGGACAAAACTTGGCGACTGTTCATTTTGCCGATGGCGATGCTTATGGCCAAGTCATCATCCAAGCGCGCCAAGCTTTTGAACATTTGCAACAGATTCCGGCACCCAAACGTGGTGAAATTGTAAAAGCCATTGGCCGCAAGTTAGAGCAATACAAAGAACCTTTGGCCAAACTGGTTACCATCGAAATGGGCAAAATTTACCAAGAAGCCTTGGGCGAAGTGCAAGAAATGATCGATATCTGCGACTTTGCCGTGGGGCTGTCGCGTCAGCTATATGGAATGACCACCCAGTCGGAAAGGGCTTCACACCGAATGTTCGAGCAATATCACCCCTTGGGCATTGTAGGCATCATTTCGGCCTTCAATTTTCCGGTGGCGGTTTGGTCGTGGAACGCTATGCTGGCCTTAGTCTGTGGCAATGTGTGTGTCTGGAAGCCCTCCGAAAAAACACCCCTAACTGCCATGGCTTGCCAAGCCATTGTCCAAGAGGTGTTGCAAGAAAACAACCTCCCCGAAGGTATTTTCAATGTCTTGATTGGCGATGCCCAGCTGGGGCAATGGTTGGCCGAAGACGAGCGCATCGCCTTGGTATCGGCCACCGGCTCGGTACGGATGGGCAAAGCAGTAGCTCAGACGGTTGCTGCGCGGTTGGGCAAAAGTTTGTTGGAATTAGGCGGCAACAATGCCATCATCCTGACCGAAAACGCTGATTTGGCCTTAGCCATTCGGGCCGTAGCCTTTGGCGCAGTGGGCACTTGTGGGCAACGATGCACCACCACCCGCCGACTGATTGTACACGAAAGCATCTACGAAAAAGTAAAAACAGCCCTGCTGCGTGTCTATGAGCAACTGCCCATTGGCAACCCATTAGATCCTCAGACTTTGGTAGGACCTCTCATCGATGAAGATGCCGCGCATCTCTTTATCAAAGCCTTGATACAAGTACAAAAAGAAGGTGGCAAACTTTTAACAGGCGGCGAAGTGTTGCAAGGGGGGATGTTTGAAACCGGCACCTATGTAAAACCGGCTTTGGTGGAAGCTGAAAACCATTGGCTCACGGTGCAGACAGAAACCTTTGCCCCTATCTTGTACCTCATTCGCTACCAAGGCGATGTGAGCCAGGCCATTGCCCTACAAAACGGGGTAAAACAAGGACTTTCTTCGGCCATTTTCACCCAAAACCTGCGCGAAGCCGAGCAATTTCTTTCGCCGCAAGGCTCTGATTGTGGCATTGCCAATGTGAATCTGGGGACTTCGGGGGCTGAAATTGGCGGGGCTTTCGGTGGCGAAAAAGAAACCGGTGGTGGGCGCGAGTCGGGCTCCGATGCTTGGAAAGCTTATATGCGCCGACAAACCAACACCATCAATTATAGCACAGCGCTGCCTTTGGCGCAAGGCATTCAGTTCGATGTAAAATTTTGAGGCTTTCTTTGTGGAAGTTAAAAATCTATCTCTATTTTTGAATTACTGAAACAGATAAGTCAAGTTTATTTTTCCTAACAACAGTACTATGGCAGACGCGAAATACAAAATTATTATGCTCATCGACGATAACGAGATCGACAACCTCATCAACCAACGCATCATTGAGGCTTCAGGTATTTGTGAGCATATTTTTACACACACCGGCGGCAAAAGCGCCATCGAATATTTGCGCAATGCCGACAAAATCAGCGACAAAGCCGGAATTCAAAACGTGTTGCCCGAACTTATCTTTTTAGACATTGATATGCCGCTGATGGACGGATTTCAGTTTTTGGAAGAATATGAAAAACTCCCCATGCGCGTGCTCGACTATTGCAAAATTGTGATGCTTACCTCTTCTATCAACTCCAAAGACATCAAAAAATCTAAACAGTACGAATACGTCAAAGAATTTATCAACAAACCGCTTAGCAAGGAAAATTTGGTGAATTTGGCGGTGTAGATCGAATTTACTGCTATAATTATGAATGGCAAGTGCAAAAAGCACTTGTCATTTTTTTGTACCTACAAGTCATGAAGACAATTAGATTTTAATTGACCCTAAAAATGGTATGTAATAGATAGGTCAGAAGTAGGACTGATTTGTATCTTAAAAACCAAACTATATACGGTTGTCTCTATTGATATGATTTACCAATAATTAAACTACTTTTCCTTCAGTTTGAATTATTGAAGCGATGAGGGATTAGGTAACCTATTTTGCGTACAAGGTGAAAAATATATTATAAATATTTGGATAATTCATTT
>DMHB01000263.1 GCA_003449595.1 Microscillaceae bacterium
CGCGCACCACATTCAATCCTACTTTTAGCTCGTGGTTATCGACACAAGCTTGTTGCCATCCTTTGTTGGCCAATTGCAGCACATAAGGCAAGGTGGCGTTGGTCAAGGCCAAAGTAGAGGTATAAGGCACCGCGCCGGGCATATTGGCGACGCAATAGTGTACTACATCGTCGATGATATAAGTGGGATTTTCGTGCGTAGTAGGCTTGCAGGTTTCGATGCACCCTCCTTGATCTACGGCTACGTCAACGACTACTGTTCCGGGGCGCATTAGTTTGAGCATTGCACGGGTGATAAGGTGGGGCGCTTTTGCTCCAGGAATCAATACAGCTCCCACTATCAAATCAGATAATTTGATGGCTTCGCGGATGTTGTATTCGTTTGACATCATCGTGTGCACGTTGGCAGGCATAATGTCGGATAAATAACGCAAGCGAGGTAGGCTAATGTCCATAATGGTTACGTTGGCACCCAAGCCTGCGGCCATTTTTGCGGCTTGAGTGCCCACAATGCCCCCGCCCAATACCAATACATTGGCAGGTTTTACCCCCGGTACACCGCCCAATAAAATGCCACGCCCTTTGACAGGTTTTTCTAAATATTTAGCGCCTTGTTGGATGGCCATACGGCCTGCTACTTCAGACATAGGCACTAACAAGGGAAGAGAATGGTCGTCTTTTTCTACGGTTTCATAAGCCAAACAAACCGCTTTGCTTTGGATCATGGCTTTGGTAAGTTCTTCGGAAGAAGCAAAGTGGAAGTAAGTAAACAATAACTGATCGGCTTTGATGAGTCCATACTCAGAAGCGATGGGTTCTTTCACTTTTACAATCATCTCGGCGATGCGGTACACCTCTTCGATGGTGGGCAAAATTTCGGCTCCGGCTTGACGATATTCTTCATCAGCAAAGCCGCTACCGTCGCCGGCAGTACTTTGTACATAAATGGTGTGGTTACGCTTTTTGAGTTCGGCCACCCCCGCAGGCGTTAACGCCACACGGTTTTCGTTATTTTTAATCTCTTTGGGAACACCAATAATCATCTGTCTTGAATGGGTTTGATTTGTAAAATACAGGTTGCAAAATTACAAAATTTGTCAGCTTTATTTGGATTTGAAGAACGTTTTTTTGGATTTAACTGACAATTATTTCGCCTTGGCAGGCAAAATCCAACCTTGTACAAACAAGGCTTTCACCAAGTTAGCTTGGCTGAACCGTACCAAAACACTCTTATAAAAAGTGCCTTGGCGGTCGGCAGTATCAAAAAATAAGCGTACATATCCTTTGGTATTGGGAGCAATGGCTTCTTTTGAAAAATCGGCAGCCGTACAACCGCAGGAAGCCTCTACTTTTTGGATTTGTAAGGCCTCTTTGCTGGTGTTGATAAACTCGAACCGGTAGGCTAATTTTTCGCCTTGTTGTACTTTTCCAAAGTCGTGCAGTTCTTTGTCGAAGGTTACTTGTGCGAAAGCCGATGGCGCTAATAAGATTCCGCATACAACTCCAAGGCATTGTAGCCATAACTTCAAGGGTTTTGTCATCGGAAGGTCTTTTGATGAATAGAAGAAGTTAGAAGGTTGTTTGGGCATTGGTTGATGAGTAATAATGAATTTCTATGAAAAAAGCCCATCCATTTTATTTGATGGGCTAAATAGTGTAATCAACTTACTTCTTCTTATTCTTCTCAAAATCTCTCAAGAAAGCCTCCCTATCGTTGATGGTAACTTGGGTTTTGTATTCTTTTTCAAGTCCTTGGCTGATGGTGTGGTTGGCTCCGAAATAATAAAATTGCTTCATCGCGGCAATGGTTTGGGCACTATTGGCCAAAACATCTTGCGCCAGTTGCAGGGTATGGGTTTCAAGCTCGGCCAATGGCACAGCCCGGTTGACTAAACCAATGCGTTCGGCTTCTTTGCCGCTTACAGGCTTGGCAGTAAACGACATCTCCATCGCCTTGAGCAAACCAACTTTTTGCTGTAGGCGTTGGGTCATTCCCCATTTCGGGGCAATGCCCCATTTGGCGTGCGTGTCGCCAATTTGCGCTTCTTCGGCTGCTACGATGAGATCAAAGGCAAGCATAAACTCGGTAGCGCCGGTATAACAAAAGCCATTGACCATGGCAATGGTTACTTGAGGCATTTGCTGCATGGTGTCAATAAAAGAAGCGCCATCTATCAAAATTTGATCGGCAGAAAACTTGCCCCCTTGAATGCTTTCATTGAGCGCTTTGAGGTCAACTCCGGCAGAAAAAGCCCTGCCGGCACCGGTAACAATCATTACTTTCAGGCTGCTATCCGCAGCGATGGCTTCGGTAGCTTGTTTTAGCTCTTGTACCAAAGCCGGGCTGAGTGCATTGAGGGCATCGGGACGGTTCAGGGTGATTTTGGCTATGCCGGGTGCGGGGGTTTGAACAAGAATAAATTGGTAGGCCATAACAAATAATTGAGGTTGTGTGAAGAATGTGTGGATTGTATTTTGGGGCGATTTAAAAGCGCAATCGAATACCCATTCCATTGAATGAGAGGTCTAATTTACGAAAAGTTGGCTCAATCTTGCGCCGGTTACTTCGATGAATAAAATACATAACCGTATCGAATAATAAGAGCATTCCCCCTTGCATAATGACAGACTGGCCAAAGCCCCGCAACATAGCCCCGTCTGATGACTGAGGGCCGGGCAATGCGCTCAGATAAAAACCACCTACCACATAAGCCACATCTAAAGCTGCATTGACCAAATAAGCCTTTTCAAAATCTTGCTGCTGTTTGATTAGGTCGTAAGGTTCGTAACTGGGTTTTATTTGGCTACGACGGGCACGGTGCAAGCTAAATCCTGCTACAGCCAAATTAACAGCACTCCACCCCATATTCATTTGCTGGAAATATTGTGCTTCCTGCCCGGCAGCCGTACTTGCCAGCACAGCACTGGTAATGAGGCTGCCCGATGAAATGGAAAATAAAAAGCGCATCCCCGTTTGATTGATCCTGAATTGTCTTTCTTGAAAGTTTTTCAGTTCAGGGTTCTGGGCGCGTAATGAGTGAGTGTATAGCCCAGTCATTAGCCATACT
>DMHB01000360.1 GCA_003449595.1 Microscillaceae bacterium
ATAAGTTCTTGGCGTTGCTTGGCGTGTTGTTTTCGTTGGTTTTCAAAATCGGCATACAACCGCAAGTATTTGTCTTTGGCTTCGTCTAAAGCAGCTTGTAGTTTTTCCAAATCTTGGGCTGTTTGGCTACCATCGGCCTTGGCAAAAACTTCTACGGGGGTGGGTTCTTCATAATCTTTCAACGAACCCTCTACTTCTTGCATAGATTCTTCAGAAGCATTATTGGCTGGATTGGCCGAAGTTGATTCCTGTTCTTTGTTTTCAGTATGTTCGTTTGTCATGGCTTCTTGGATGGTTTAAAATCACTGCAAAAGTAGCAAGTTTTTTGCCATAAGAAGAAATCTGACAATTTGTCATCAATCAGGACACATTCCAGTAGTAATGATGAAACGCTGTATCTAAAACAAAGCCATCGCTGGGGTAAAGTTGGTTGCCGATTTGGTTATCGATAGCAGTTTCCAACACCAACCCACAAGCATTGGTGGCAATACATAGGTTTTTGCAAGCGCCAATCAGTTGTTTGGAAATGTTTTGCCCTCTGAATGCGGGTTTTACGAATAAATCGTTTAGTACCCATATTCGGCGCAGGCGGGTTGACGAGAACGAGGGGTAAAGCTGTACGAACCCTACTAAGCCGTGGTGTGGGTCTTCGGCTACCCATATCACAGATTCATTTTGCGTAAGCCGCTCTTCTAAGAAAGCCCGGCAAGCCTCCACTTCATCTGGTTTTTGGTAAAACATCCGGTAAGCATTGAATAAATGGCTGAGGGCGGGTAAATCTTGCTCTTGGGCTTCACGAATATGAAACATAAACTACAAACTTTTGGGATTGGAATTTATCAAAAATAGCTGGTTTTAGAGCTTAGTTTTTTATGGTGGTAAAGACTTTATGCGCTACCTTCTAAAATAAATTTAAGAAGTACGCCTTAAAGATTTCACTTTTTAGTGTATTGCAACGAGCCATTCCTCACAAAAAATGGAAATGGCTCGTATTGGTTGGCAGTTGCTGCAATGGGCAAATGTTTTTGAGGTTTATTGCACCGAATGCAAACCCACCAGATTACCTTCAGTGTCTAAGAAAAAGGCCATATAGCCGGTGTCTTCGTTGATAAATGTTTTGGGGAGGGTAATGGTGCCACCGGCTTTTTCTATGCGGTTTAGCACTTGTTGCAAGTCAGGATTAGCATTCAGATAAATAACTGCTCCGGTAGCGCTGGGTATGTGGCTTTCACTCTTTACGAGCGCCCCGCCCACGTGTGGAGGTTCTGAAGGGAATGCCAGCATTGTCATCCCCATCATATCCATTTGCTGGAGACTGATTTCAAAGATAGACTCGTAAAACTGTTTGGCGCGGCCTATGTCTGTAATAGGAATTTCGAACCAATTGAGGGTGTTGGTGGCAGCACTAAGTTTTTCCATGTTTTTGAAGTAATTAAGTTAGAGAATAAAACGACAGCCTAAAAATATGGGGCAACTTAAAGTTAAAAAAAACCGCACAAAGTACTCCGTAAAACTTAAAGGAATTGAGCACAAAAGATTAGATTTTTATCTTTTTTCCCCTTGGTAAAAAGGCATTATTATCGGTTTGTACTTTTATATGGCTGATTTTAGATTAATAATTTTTAACCGACTTCACCAAACACCATCCTACTTTGTCAACTCCACATCATCGCCAACAGGCAAGGGAAAAAACCGACAACAGCCCCCCAAAACACTTGGTTGGGCGTATGTTGGTTGAGCATCAAGCGAGCGCTCATCACCAAAGCAGCAGCCATAATAAGCCCCAAGGTTGGGAAGAGTAGGCTGTTATCGGCGTATTTAAAACTAAGCCCCATCATAAAGCCAACCAACCCTGATATGCCAACACTATGCGCGCTGATTTTCCAATAAAAGGTAACAATGGTAGTGATAAGCAAACACAGGGTAGTAGTGGAAAGTACCCAAATAATAACCGGAAAAGACTTCAACGGCGCATAAGCCATATAAGTAATCAGCAAATAGAAAAACGTAACCATCGCAAAAGGCAATCTGCGATCTTTGCGGTCGGGCAGGCTGATGTTGTGGATGTATTTTCCTAACCAAAGCATTACCAAACTGAGAAGTGGCACGACAAAAGTCATTAAAAAAATCACCAGAAGTACCCTTTGTGCGGCTGCGGGCTTCAAATTACCCACCATAAAAGGCGCTATGTTGAACAGCAAAGCAAAAAAAAGCGAAGGCTGTAGTAGTGGATGGAAAATGACAGAGATGAAATGGGCAAATATGCGCAATGAAGTAGAATAAAATGATAATGAAACCAAAAGATTAAAGTTGTTTGCGTAGGCGTGCTACCGGAATATTGAGCTGCTCTCGGTATTTGGCCACGGTACGCCTTGCAATGATATAGCCTCTTTTTTGGAGTTCTTTTTCTAATTTATCATCAGAAAGCGGTTTGCGTTTGTTTTCCTTATCGACCATTTCTTTGAGCACATTTTTCACTTCTCGGCTGCTTACATCTTCACCTGTTTCGGTCGAAATACCTTCCGAAAAGAAATATTTCAGCGGATAAATGCCAAAATCGGTTTGGATGGACTTGCTATTGGCCACCCGCGAAACAGTCGAGATGTCCATTTCTATTTTATCGGCTATGTCTTTCAAAATCATTGGCCTAAACTTGGTTTCATCGCCATCCAAAAAAAACTCATATTGGTATTCGATGATGGCATTCATTGTTTTGAGCAGTGTTTGCTGGCGTTGCTTGATGGCATCAATGAACCACTTGGCAGCATCTATTTTTTGCTTTACAAACGAAATCGTCTCTTTGGTACTTTTATCTTTTTTTGGGTTTTTGCTGTAGGTTTCCAGCATCTCGTTGTAGGTGTTGTTGATGCGTAGTTCGGGGGCGTTGCGCGCATTCAGCGAAAGCTCTAATTTACCGTTTTGGTTGGTCAAGATAAAATCTGGAAAAAGGTATTGCCCTCGGGTGTAATCGCCTGAGGTTTCGCCCGGTTTGGGGTTCAGCTTGGTGATGATATCGACGGCGTGCTTCAATTCTTCATCATCGATGCCCAATCTGCGTTGAATTTTGTCATAGTGCTTTTTGGTAAACTCATCGAAGCAAGATTCGAGCATCAAATAGGCAATATCATTATAAGGATTGTCGTCATCTTTGCGTTTTACTTGCAGCAACAAACACTCTTGCAGGTTGCGGGCGGCAATGCCCGGGGGGTCGAAATACTGAATTTTTTGCAAGACAATCTCTACCTCTTTGGCATCGGTTTCAACGTTTTGGGCAAAGGCCAAATCATTGACAATCGATTCGATTGGGCGGCGGATGTAGCCGTCGTTTTCGATGCTGCCGATGAGGTGTTTGCCAATGGTTTTTTCTTTTTCGTCCAAACCCAAAAAGGAGAGTTGATTCAGCAAGGCATCGTTGAGGGTTTGCTGAGTAGCGATGGGAATTTCCTTGTCATCTTCGCGGCCCTTTTTTTCGTTGCCCTTTTTTTTTTTTTTTTCTTTTTTTTTTTTTTTTTTATTATTTTTTTTTTTTTTTT
>DMHB01000186.1 GCA_003449595.1 Microscillaceae bacterium
CGTTTTTAGGCATTTATAGTTTTCAATTTACTGATTTTGAACGCCTTAAGGGATTTGTCGAATTGTATGATGAAGCCATCAATGAGCCAATGATTCACGAAGCTTCGGCTACTTTTTCGCCCGACGGTAGATTAATGTTGTTTGCTCGGGGCAATAAAGATGAAAAAGGGTCTGCGCCTGATGTCGATATTTACAAACGTGAGCTATATTCTGACGGATGGCACGCGCCGGAAGTATCTTCTCTTAGCTCGCCCGAGTCGTGGGAAGCTTGCCCTTTCATTTCACCTGATGGCAAGAAAATATACTTTGCCTCTAACCGTGAGGGAAGTTTTGGCGGTACCGATATTTACGAAGCAACCATTAATAAGGATGGTAGTATAGGAGCTATTCGAAATATGGGACCTCGTATCAATACGCCGGGCAACGAAATGTTTCCATATATTACCGATGATGGACGACTTATTTTTGCCTCTGACGGTCATCCAGGGTTTGGCGGGTTAGATTTATTCATTGCGACTACCGGCAAAGACAGAAAAATTTCTATCCGCAATATGGGGATACCATTCAACTCCAGTGCCGATGATTTTGCGTTAGTGTACTACACCGACAGCACAGGCTTTTTTAGTTCCAGTCGTGCCGGTGGAAAAGGTGATGACGACATTTATTATTTTTTAGACAAAACGCCCAAAACCAAAATAGTAAATTATTTTGTGCAAATTCAGGCGTACCAGTTGAATGAGGCTGACTCGACTGAGATTCCAATTACTAATGCTCAAATTACTTTTGCCACTGACAGGCAACAAGTATTAAACACAGGGGTAAGTGATGAAGAAGGTAAAATAGCGCCTATTCCTGTAAAACTGCATAAAGATTATGAAATTACAGCGGCCAAAGCACCCGAATTTTTCAAAAGGACTGAGCCATTCACGATGCGTGGGAAAGCCATTCCTGAAGAATTATTGGTAGAAGCAGTTACCGACACTATTCTATTGGTCAAGGTGCAGTTAGACCCCATCGTGATAGGTAAAGAAATCATACTGCAAAATATTTACTATGATCGGTATGAGTCGTATATCCGAACTGATGCGGCGCGTGAGTTAGATAAATTAGTTAAACTACTAAACGACAATCCCGAAATATACATCGAACTCAGTTCACATACAGATTCAAGGGGAACTGATACCTACAATATGGATTTGTCGCAAGCAAGGGCTGAATCAGCGGTCAATTACTTGATAGAACAAGGCATCAACCCGCGCAGGCTTCGGGCACAAGGATATGGAGAAACCAAGTTGATTTTACCTGATGCAATTACTGAAGAGCAGCACCAAGTAAATCGGAGGACAGAATTTAAGGTGATTCGTATCGCTAATTAAGCTTGCCGGTATTGGCCTTCACTTTTTACCTAAAATTATCAAAGGGCTTGCATCGCATTAAGGCGTTTGTAAAGCCCTTTGTCGTTTAGCAATAAACTTTCGTGATTGCCTCGTTCTACGATTTCACCATTTTGGATAACTAAAATCTCATCAGCGTGCTGAATGGTACTTAGCCTGTGCGCAATGATCAGGGCGGTACGGTTTTGCATTAAATTATTCAAGGCTTCTTGCACTAATTTTTCTTTTTCTGTATCTAATGCCGAGGTTGCTTCATCCAAAATGAGGATAGGGGGGTTTTTCAACACAGCCCTGGCAATCGACAAACGTTGGCGCTGTCCTCCCGAAAGTTTTGAACCACGGTCGCCAATAATGGTATCGTAGCCTTTTTCGGTTTGTAAAATAAATTCGTGTGCATTGGCAATTTTGGCGGCGCGTTCTACATCTTCTTGGGTGGCCTCCTGTACTGCAAAAGCAATGTTGTTGAATATAGTGTCATTAAACAAAATAGGCTCTTGGGTTACAATTCCCATCAAAGAATTTAGAGAAGACAAAGTACAATCCCTAATATCAACCCCATCGATTAAAATCGAGCCACTTTTTACGTCGTAAAAACGCGGAATAAGATCGGCAATGGTCGATTTACCACTCCCCGATGGGCCTACTAAAGCAACAGTTTTGCCTTTTTGAATATTAAAACTTATATTTTTTAGTACTGGCTCTTGTCCATACGAAAAACTTACCTCCTTAAATTCAATAGATTGTTTGAAGCCCGGGAGTGGTTGTGCTCCTGGTTTTTCTAAAATTTCGGGAATAGTATCTAAAATCTGAAAAATTCTTTTACCAGCCGAGATGCCACGCTGCATATTGCTGAAAGAAACCGACATCGCTTTGGCTGGACGAAGTACTTGAGAAAATAAAATAATGTAGGCTACAAAAGCACTGGCCGATAACCCCGAACTTTTATCTAACACCATACTACCTCCATAAAGCATAATTACAGTCAAAACCATCACACCCAAAAATTCTGAAATAGGAGATGCCAGCTCTCTTGTACGCGCCATAGCACGCATTAATCCGGCATAACGGTTGTTTTCTTCTACAAATTTCTGCTCTATGTAACCAATGGCATTGAATCCTTTGATGACCCGAAGCCCACCGATGGTTTCATCCAAAATGCTCACAATAGACCCTAACGATTCTTGGCTTAAATTAGCTTGTCGGCGCAAAGCCCGGCTAATGCTTGCAATGATAAAGGCTGAAAATGGCAGCATTATCAGCGTAAAGAGCGTCAATGAGGTTGAAATAGAGAATAATACGATGAAAAAACCCAATAGGCTGATAGGTTCTTTGAAAAAAAGGCTAAGGCTGTTTGATATGGTGTGTTCTAATTCATAAACATCGGAGGTGGTTCGGGAAATAATATCGCCTTTGCGGGTGTTGGTAAAATATCCGATGTCTAAAGAAACGGTGCGCTTGAAAATGGCTTCTCTTACCCGTTTGATGGTGTGGGCGCGCATATACTCCAAAACGCGAATGGCAAAATAATTGAAAATATTTCCGACAAGGACTGAAAAAATAATAATAGCACAAACAAAAAACAGGGCGGCTAATTTGCCAAATTTCACAATTATCCACGCGAAATAGTAGTAGAATAGTTCTTTGGCATAATACAAGTTCACTCCGAAAGTAGGCTCAGAAAGTAAGTACCGAAGCTTCTCGCTTGATACATTGTTAAAAAGCACATCTAAAAGCGGTATAAGCAGCGTAAAATTGGCTAAGCCAAACAAGGTTCCTAAAATTGAAAAAAAGAAATAAGGGATGGCAAACTTTTCAATGGGGCGGGCAAAAGCAAGGATTCGGAAGTAAGTCTTCATACAGTTGTCAAAATGCCGGTCAATCGGCAAAAATATTTTTTACAAATTTAGCCTACATTCTTCAATTAATTCAGATTTGGAATAGACTTTGTATTTGATGCAAAGAATTGGCATAAGTCCAATATATGAATTACTCACCACTGCTTCTTTTTTTTGTTCATTATGAATACTAAACACATTTCTTTGTTGTTGATTAATTATCTTATCAGCAAATATGGCGAAGGCAAATCTTTAGAAGAAGTCGATAAGGATACTCAGTCATCTTTCAATCCCATCATACCAACAAGGTTTACAAAAAATACAACGAAACCCCGAGATGATGACAGGCGATTACCAAACGTAGAATAATTAGCAGCGCAATATCCCTATGACTCCCGAAGATGTAGAAATTTTGAAAATGATAAAATCTTTTTTGCTCAACGACGCAGCAAACAACACAGGAGTTTTGGCGCAACAACTCCAAGATGGAACGCTCGATCAGCAAACGCAAATGCAACAACGAATCGAGCAATTGGAAAAACAACTTACTGCGCAAGCCGATGTGGTGAAGCTGGCCGTCGATTTTATGGCTAAAGAGTTATTAGCGCCAAAAGTTACTGATGGGATAACCTCTTCTTTGGCATCGCTTAACAACTACCCGAAAGAAAGCAAAAGTGATATTATATTACAGGAGAATCTTTTTTTTCAGTTGTTACAAAAAAACTTGACTCATACAGCCAATTTACTTCCAAAACTATTTAAACAAAGTTTCTCTTACCAATATCCTTTACAAAAGCAGGAAGCCAGTTCTTTTACTTGGGCAAAAGAGAAAATGGGGCTACGGTATGTGGCCCTCACCGATAACTCTTTGGAAGGTGATGAACATATTTTGGCCAATTTGGCGATGCTTTCAGAGTTAAACGACATCTTTGCACAAGCTAAAATTTTTGATATTCATTTGTTTTTAGATGAGCTAAACCGCCGATTGGCTGCTTTGTATTTGGCTTATCTGAACAAGCAAATGTTAGTCCCTCAAATTGGTATGGGACTGGCCATATTAGATACAATTAATGCTCAGTTGCTTTTTTCGGGGGTTGGTGTTTCGTTATGGATGTACAACCCACAAGAAGAGATAGCTTCTCATTTATCGGGCAATAGTTCTTTTTTGGGCAATTTGCATACGCAGGCTGCCTCACCTGAGGTACACAAAATTGCCATTGAAAAAGACACAAGTTATTTTTTGGTCAGTTCGGCTCCTAAAATTCCTGCCATCGAATGGCAAAATATTTTTGCAAAACTGCGGCAAGTTAGTTTTGAAGATCAAAAATCAGCACTTACCCACCGCTTAGGTAAACAGTTATTTTCTTCTTATGCCTCGGTTAAAATAGTTGCTTTCCAGCTTTGATTATTGCTAACGGTGAAAGCGCGCAAAGACCCCCAATGGAAGTCTTTTATTGGATTGGTCATTCAAATAAAGCTCCCCAATAGATAAATTAGTCGGATTTTTAAATAACTGATTGATAAGATTATCCAACACCAAGGCAGAAAACCCAATGGCATAGAGGTTGATAATCAGGAAAAAGTTTCTTTCATCTGCCAATAAGGCACATTGCTTGAGCAAATCGTTGATCATATCTTCTAAAAGCCACTTTTCGCCTTTAGGGCCACGTCCATAGGTGGGTGGATCTAAAATAATTCCTTGGTATTTGTTTTGTCTTTTTACCTCGCGCCTCACAAATGTCAGCGCATCTTCTACCACCCAGCGAATATCTTGTAAGTGGCTGAGTTCCATATTTTCGCGTGCCCAAGAAATCACCGGTTTTACCGCATCGACGTGCAAAACATCTGCGCCGGCGGCTTTGGCAGCCAAAGAAGCACCACCGGTATAAGCAAACAAATTCAATACTTTGGGCGGAGGATTTACAGGGGGTGAGTGTTGCAACACCTCAAAAATATAATCCCAGTTGCAGGCTTGTTCGGGGAAAACCCCTACATGTTTGAATGATGAAAGCGAAAGCTTAAACCGAAGCATCTGATTGGGAAGCGGGTAAGTCATTGGCCAGTTGGCTTGAATAGCAGGTTTTTTTACCTCCCAAAATCCTTTTTCAGTATTTTGAGTGTCTTTATGAAAATGCGCGGCAGTTTGCTGCCAAGTGCGGTTGTCCAAAGACTTATCCCAAATGGCTTGTGGCTCAGGCCGAGCAACCACATAAGATCCAAAGCGTTCAAGCTTTTCAAAATTTCCGCAGTCAATCAATTGATAATCTGCCCATTCGGTTGGGCTTAGTAAATTGAACGAAGGTATTGGCATATGCTAATGTTTGTTCAAAATTAGGCGAATCCTTGAATTTGCACTAAATTTGTTTTTTACCAATATATATATTATTAATCTGTAAACAAATATGAAACGGGAAGAAACCGTAGATTATCATATCAAGGCTACTTGGCACGCCATTGCGCGGATGTATAATTCAGGTGCTGGAAAGTTTGGTCTTAGCGTAGCTACTGGCTATATACTCTTAAATATTGACTCTGAGCAGGGCACGCCTTCTACTAAAATTGCCCCTTTATTGGGTTTAGAAGCACGAAGCATTACCCGAAGTTTAAAGAACTTAGAAGAAGAAGGCTACATTTATAAATTACAAGACGAAAAAGATAAGCGGTTCTTTCGTATTTTCTTGACTAACAAAGGCAAACAAGCGCGTGAATTATCCCGCAAAGGCGTGATACGTTTCAATGAAGCCGTGCAAACGTTGGTTTCCAAAGAGCAACTTGAGCAATTTTTTGCTGTGATTCAGACCATCAACCAAGTAATTGAACAACAAAGTTTACAATTGGAAGCCGAACAGCAAGAAGAAGCGTATTTGATGTTGAAATGAAAGCTACCGCAGAGATATATCAACAATTGCTTACACATTTTGGTGAGCAGCATATCCTAAGGCTTGAAACCAATAATTTCGAGCCTTACATAATTGTAGCTACTGAACACTTAGCCGAAGTGGCTTCTTTTTTATTTAGCACCGAGGGGCTTTACTTTGATTTCTTATCCTGCCTTACAGCCGTCGATAATGGTGTAGAAGCCGCCACTATAGAACTAATTGACCACGGGTCTTCTATTGAT
>DMHB01000155.1 GCA_003449595.1 Microscillaceae bacterium
GCACCGAAAGTAAGGCAAAATTGGAATAGAAAAAGTGCCTTATCTATTTTTTTACTGAGTTTTTCTAACTGCTCGATCTGGGCAAGGTAATATTTGAGCGGTTTTTGAGCCAAGCTGTCATCAACCTGTAAGGCGAGTATCTTTTTTCGGACTTGCTGTAGGTCATCTTGGATGGATTGCAAGGTTTTACGCATCAGAACTGTGTCGCGTACTTTGTCTTGTTTTGCATCGGTCAACACTTGAAGCGTAAGCAAGCGTCCTTCAAGCAAAACTTCTTGCATTTGGCTCTTCTGCAATTGTTTAAAGAGGCTTAGTTTTTTCTCAATACCCACATCCAGTGCGTCACCAATTTGGCCGGCCATGAGGTTGGTCAGGGCTAACGCAGCTGAGAAAAAGGCTACCTGAAGACTGAGAATGATATGTGTGGCCGAATGGGCTGGTGGTGCTGTAGGGTCATTCATACTTAAATTATTGAATAAATAGCTGATTGAAATTCATTGTTGCTGGGCTCTGTTTACAAAAGCCGGAATGGAGTGAATTTGCTCGAAAACCGGCTTCTAATGCTTTAAAGGGCTAAACGAAGCGCATCTAAGCCATAATAAATGCCTATCAGTCCGAAAGTCAACATCAAGAACTCAAATACCAACTTATTGCGTCTTCCTTTGGTGATGAAGCCGATGGCACCCAACACCAAGCAGATTTGCATAAACATAATCGAGATATCGAAATGATTGCCAGCCTTGTCATATTTTTCGGCCAACACTTCCCATTCTTTGGCACCAACAATTTTGCCCATATTCCCCTCAGGGTCGGGCTGTGCCCAGTTGGCTTTGCCTACTTTGGTAGAACCTTCCAAGATTTCTTTCTTTTGTTTTTCGATTTTACGGAGGTCGCTGTCAAAGTTAGCCAGTGTTTTATTGATCAAAGAGGTGTCTTTTGGGATAATAGCTCCGGCTAAAATTAGATTTTGGAGCACATCGCGCTCGCCTTCCAGCAGGGTTTCTTTGATGACCTTGCCGTGATATAGCTCATAGGCCGACACTTTTTTATTGACCGCCACCAAAAAGTCATCGCCATATTTGCCGGCAGCAAGGTCGATAAGGGCTAAAATAGCCGCTAAAACAGCCACAGTAAGCCCCATGGCAAATTCTAATTTCTCAGAGTTTTGTTCTTGGTTTGTAGAATTTTCTTGACTCATATTGATAAAAATTTAATTGTTTAATCTGAGCGCTTTCGCGATGTATTCAATGGTTGCACCCTGAATAATAATCGACATAAGCACTACGCAAAAAGCTAAATCAAAAATAATTCTCCCTGTCTGAATTTGCAACAATACCGGTATCAGTGCAAAAACAATGGGAGTTGCACCCCTTAAA
Organism: Microscillaceae bacterium; assembly: GCA_003449595.1. Lineage (GTDB taxonomy): Bacteria > Bacteroidota > Bacteroidia > Cytophagales > Microscillaceae > UBA8158. The sequence continues at coordinate 1,377 of DMHB01000155.1, forward strand.
CCGACCCAAGCCACAAATAGTTTTTTTTGCCAAGTACTTTTGAAAAATGCCATACAAAACAAAACACTCAGTGGGCGTGCCACCAGCAAAAGCCACAACCCAATACCGAAGCCCTGCCATAAATAAGGAATTAAATCTTGTACAAAAAGCTGCAAGCCTAAACATACAAACAAAATGATTTCCATCAGCCAAGAGATGCCTTGAAAAAAATTGGCGATGTATCCCATATTGTATTTTTGGTTTCCCAAAACAATGCCTGCCAAGTAAACCGCCAGAAAACTATTGCCTTGCAAGAGTTCTGTAGCTGCAAAGCACATAAACACTATCGACATTACAAAAAAAGGAGCTTGCCCTGTTTTTAGCTTTGTAGTGCGTACCATATCATACCCCCCAAAACCCACCCCAACACCTACTACTGCTCCGGCAGCCATATTGTAAAGAAATTGCCATACCAATTGCCCCCAGCTTATGGCTTGTGGTTGGGCAATCCAGCTACAAAACAAAATCGTCAGAAAATAAGCCATTGGGTCATTTGTACCCGATTCAAGTTCCAAAGTTTGGGTGGTATTTTCTTTCAATCGAAGTTGCTTGCTTTCTAAAATTGAAAAAACGGCTGCTGCATCGGTCGAAGAAATGACTGCCCCCAACAGAAAAGACTCCGGCCAGCTGAACGACAAAAGCCACCGAGCCAATAAAGCAACCAAGGATGTGGTGATGAGTACCCCCAAGGTAGAAAGCATCATCCCCTCTCGCCAAATCGGCTTCAGCTCATTCAACGAGGCATTTAGCCCGCCATTGAATAAAATAATGCATAGGGCTATTTGTGCGATGTAATAAGTTTGCTGTGGATAATCGTAGTAAAAATCATAAGCCCCCCCGTTGCCAAAGAGCATTCCCAAACCCAAAAAACCTAATAAGGTTGGCACCCCTATCTTAGAAGTAAACCGGCTTAAAAAAATACTGATGAATAGCAGAGTGGAAACAATCAGCAATACGATGGCAAAAATATTGGTCATAAACTGGCACTTTTAGTAAATTTGAAAGTAAAATTCGTTCAATTTTTATTTTTGTATTAACTTTTATGCAAGAAATTCGTCCCTACTGAGGTGTTTGATAAATTATTTTTTGAACTTTGTACCTATATATTTTTAAACTATATCAATGAAAAAGATTTTTGAAAACCCCTACGCCGAGCTTTACGACATTAGCGATGAAGTGCCCCACACTATTTTTGGCTATTGGAAAGGATACTGGCAATTTGACGACACCGAAGCCATGGAAGCCCTACATTTCCCTTTCAATTATATCCGCGAGCATCAAATTAAAGTGATGATTACTGATTACCAATATTTAGAGGTTATTCCGCAAGATACCGCCGAGTGGATCGACAAAGTTTGGTTTCCCACAGTGGTTGCCCACGGACTGATAGCCGAGATCGTATTGGATGCTTCCGAGTTGATCGGCCAGCTTACGGTCGATTTTATGTACGAAAACGTAAACCACGATACCGGACTTTACACGCCCAAGGTCGATACCTTGGAACACGCCAAGAAGCTTGCCTTGCAGTTTATCAACGATTTGCAAAAAAAGGGGCTTTTGAACTTACCCTAATGGGTGGGTGTTTAAGTGAAAAACTTATGCCCACAACACCCCAATTTCCTTTTTCTTTGGCTTTGCTTGGCCAATCGTTGTCTTACGAACAATACAGCCAACAAGTAGAACAGCAAGTAGCGCAAGGCATAGCGGCCAATGCCGAAATGCTGGAATATACCAAACTGAATGTGCAGCGTATACAGCGCTGGAACAAAACCTTCCAACTCTCGCCCGAAATGCAACAAGCCTTGCAACAGGTCAAACAGCCGCTGCATTGGGTAGTGCTGACCGAGGGCTGGTGTGGCGACGCTGCTCAAAACCTGCCTGCCATCGTTAAAATGGCCGAATTTTCACCTCAAATTCAATTGCACTTGTTTTTGAGAGACAACCACCTGCCGATGATAGATGCTTACCTCACCAATGGTGGGCGGTCTATTCCGAAGTTGATTTGTTTGAACGAAGACCTACAAGAATTAGGCACTTGGGGGCCTCGACCTGCTCCGGTGCAAACTCAAGTAATGGAATTTATGAAACAGCCCAACGTGGATAAAATGGCCTTTGTAGAGCAAATCCATAAGTGGTATGCTACCGACAAGCAGCAAACCTTGCAGCAAGAGTTCATCACTTTATTGAAACAATGGAGCTAACCCCCACAGGCATCTAACCTTGGGTAGCCATCGTGTCGATTTGTAAAGCAAGGGCTTCCCAGTTTTGATGAAAAGTTTGTAATTGTGCTTCCACTTTTTTGTACGCAGCTTGGGTTTTTTGCAACTGCTCAGGCTGCTCATAAAGTTGAGGATCGGCCATCAAGGTTTCAAAAGTCTTCTTTTCTTTTTCGCATTGCTCAATTTGGTTTTCCAATTCGTTGAGCTGGGTTTGCAATTGCTTGAGTTGCTTTTGTAGATTTTTGTCGGGGTGGTCGTTCGCCGAAGGCTTCTGCGTAGCTTGTTGGCTATTTTCTGTAAACTTTGTGTTTGTATTTTGTTGATTATCAGGCGATTGCCGACTGCGCCATTCTTCATACTCGGCATAAGTACCCGGATATTCTTTAATTTGTTGGTTTTCGATATACCAAATCTTATTGGCTATCTGGGAAACAAAAAACCTATCGTGCGAAACCACCACATAACTGCCTTGGTATTGCTGCAAAGACTGAATCAAAATATTGACCGACTGCATATCCAAGTGGTTGGTAGGTTCATCTAACAAGAGGAAATTGGCTTCAGAAATCAACATTTTAGCCAAAGCCACCCGCGATTTTTCACCCCCCGACAGCACTTTGATTTTTTTGAATACTTCGTCGGCAGCAAATAAAAAGCAGCCCAATAGGTTGCGCAACTCGGTTTCGGTGCGTGCCGCGCCGGTTTGTTTCAGTTCGGTCAGCAAGTCATTGTCCACCTGAAGGCTTTCGAGTTGGTGCTGGGCATAAAAAGCGGTTTGTACATTGTAGCCCTCCTGCCGATGCCCTTCAAATGACTCGGTGCCGGCAATGATGCGCAAAACCGTCGATTTACCCAAGCCATTGGCACCAATCAGGGCAATTTTATCGCCACGCATAATGCGGGCTTGGGTTTGGTCGAGAATAACCAAATCGCCAAAGCGTTTGCTAAGGCTATCCAACTCCAATACTTGCTTGCCCGAAGGCTGCCCAAAAGTAAATCGGAAACTAATTTTGGCTTGCGTGTCTGCCACCTCATCTATCCGCTCGATGCGAGCCAACGATTTGACACGCGACTGTACCTGACGCGCTTTGGAGGCTTTGGCGCGGAATCGCTCGATGAAACGCTCCGTTTGCCGGATTTTGGCTTGTTGGTTTTCAAAAGCAGCCTGCTGAATTTCTTGGCGGAGGGCTTTTTCTTCCATATAGAAAGTATAGTCGCCGGCATAGTAATTCAATTTTTGGTTGGCTACCTCCACCATCACATTACACAACCCATCCAAGAAGAAACGGTCGTGCGATACAATAACCACCGCCCCTTCATAGTCGAGCAAATACTCTTCCAGCCATTCGATAGAAGGCAAGTCGAGGTGGTTGGTAGGTTCGTCTAACAATAAAACAGAAGGTCTTTGCAGCAATAGTTTGGCCAGCATCACGCGCATACGCCACCCGCCCGAAAACTGGCGCAAAGGGCGTTGCAAATCAGCCGTTTTGAATCCCAAGCCTTCCAAAATGGCTTCGGCTTGGGCTTGCAGCGAATAGCCATCCAAGGTTTCGAACCGCTCTTGTAGCTTGGTCAGCTTTTCGATGAGGGCATCGCTATAGTCAGTTTCTAACTTGTGTAAAATGAGGTTGATTTCAGTTTGAAGTCGGTTTTGCTCTTCGAAGGCTTGCATCGCTACCTGCAAAATAGGCTCGTCGGTTTGGTAAGAAAGCAGGTCTTGGTTCAAAAAACCAATCGTACAATCTTTGCTTTTGCTGATTTGCCCGCCGTCGGCGGTATATTCGCCTACAATGAGGCGCAACAAAGTAGATTTTCCGGTGCCATTGGCACCAATCAGCCCGATACGATCTTTGGGTTTGATTTGTAGGTTGGCGTTTTCGTAGAGGGCACGAGCGCCAAAAAAGAAGCTGAGGTTATGAATGGTTAACACGGCGGCAAGGAGGGCTTGGTAAAAAACGCTGCAAAATTAGCGAAAAAAGTATTTCAAACCGCTATTTCTTTTTTAATACTTCAACCGAATGCCCATCAAAAGCATATCATCGGTCTGTTTTTCATCGCCCGTAGCCATCCATTCATTGAAAAAGTCGGCCATGATATTTTTTTGTTTCGCCATTGGCTCTTGGTGAATATTGAGCAACATTTCTTTGAGCCTGCCAATGCCGAACTTGCGTTTTTCCGAGCCGCCAAACTGGTCGGTAATACCATCCGAAAATAAATAAATAGTGGTTTGCTGGTCAATGTCAATATCAATCTTCTGAAAATCCATCGGTAAATGATAGACCCCTATTCCTCCGGGAGAGCCTTTGATGCGCTGCAATTCATTGTTTTGTATGACAATGAGTGGGTGGTGCGCGCCGGAAAAAGAAAGCAATTTGCGCTTCGGATCGATGGCTATGATGCCAATATCCATCCCATCCTTGCTGAGGGTTTCACCTTGACGCAGCAAATAATCAACGTCTTTGTTGAGTTCTTGCAGCATCAAATGAGGCTCAGTAATGCCTTTTTGTAGTAAAATATTGGTCAACATCGAACTACCAATCATCGACATAAACCCTCCCGGCACGCCGTGGCCTGTGCAATCGGCTACAGCCAGAAAGATTTTGTCTTGGTAGGTTTGCAGCCAGTAAAAATCGCCGCTAACAATATCGCGGGGGAAATACAACACAAAATGCTCGCCCAGGTGCTGGCTTAGGCGCGAGGGCTTGGGCAAGATGGCCTCTTGGATGCGCTTGGCGTAGGTAATGCTGGCAGTGATGTCTTCGTTCTTTTTTTCGATAATTTTCGATAATTCTACAATTTCTTGAGCTTCTTCCAATTTGGCCTCACTTCGTTGCAGGCTCATTTCGGTTTGTTTGCGCTGGCTAATGTCCAGCATACTGATTACTTTGTGTTTGTTGCCCTCATAAATTACTTCTTGGGTATGCACTTCTACAAATAGGCGACTTTGATCTGCACGAATGGCCTCTGTTTCAAAAAAGCTATCGTCGGGCAATTCTAAAATCTTTTCGGTTTGCTCCAAAAAATTGTTCAACTTTTGGTGCATCACTTCTTCCTCTGCATAGCCTAACATTGAATAAAAAGCCTTATTTGCTTCGATAATTCGTTTGCCCAGCAAAATAACAATGCCTTCGCGGGTTAGCTCGGCGATGCGTTGCAAGCGGTTTTGGCTAGTAGTGAGTTGTTCCAAAGTATTTTTCAGGGCATCGTCTTTGACCAAAGCACCCAAATCGGCGGCAATATTTTCAGAAATTTTCTCTAAAAAATCGACCGAACGGGAGTCTGGTTCTTGTAAAAAAACGATTTCGAGCACACCGGTTGTTTTGGTTTGATAAGTAAGGGGTAGAAAAAGCACAGTTTCGGGCTGCACCGCGTGTGGACTGTGTAAGTGTAAATTGCGGCTATTATTTTTCAAGATGACCGTTTTTTTGATTTTAGCTGCTTCGCCCAGCAGCCCTTGCCCAAAGTCGATCACGCGCTCCAAATTATCCCAGGAACCCACGGCATAGCCCGCCGCAAAAATGAGTTGTTTTTGGGTTATATCGGCATAATACAAGGCAGCTTGCGCTCCTTTGACAAAAGGCACCAACTTTACCAGCAGGTCGTGGGCCCATTCCGACAGGCTCTGCCCTTCTTCCCATTGCATTACCTCGTTGAAAAAATTGAAGGAATGATAATAGAAATTATCTGCTTCCAACGCCTCCATTTGGGTTTTCAACTGTTCGACAATGGCTTCTTGATCTGTTGGCTGCCCATCGCCCAACGCTGCACCATCCACACTATTCAATTTCTTTGTTTTCATCTTGCTTGTTGTTGGAAAGCCTGTTTTTCAACAAATTTGAAGCAACAGGCTTTTATATAATGCGCTATAGGCAGCGATTAGTCGATGGCAACGGGAGATTTTTTGTTTGTCTTTTCTTTGAGATGGGTAATATCGACTACAAATTTCACAATCTTGTAAAGTTTGCCATTGCTATCGAAAATAGGGTTATAGCTGCCACTGATCCAAATTTCTTTGCCATTCTTGTGGATACGTGGAAACTCGCCCCGCTGAAATTCTCCTTTGCGGAGATTGTCCCAAAGGTTTTGATACGTTTCTGATTCGGCGTGTTCGGGGGTAACAAAAATACGGTGTTTCTTACCTACTACCTCATCGAGCTGATAGCCCACTGTATTCAAGAAATTATCATTGGCTTTGAGAATGGTGCTATCCAAAGCAAATTCGATAACGGCAAACGATTTGTCGATGGCTTCCATTTGGTTTTCAAAGTCAAAAAGGGCTTTTTTCCGTTCGCTCACATCAATAGCCAGCTTGACAATTTTATAAGGGTCGCCATTGTTATCGATAACAGGCGTATAGCTGGCGGTCAGCCAAACTTCTTTACCGTTGCGTCCATAGCGTTGAAATTCAGAACTAATTTGCGGTACACCCCGTCCCAACTTTTCCCAAAACTCTTTGTATTCCTCCGACTTAGCATAATTAGTTTCTACAAACATCCGGTGGTGCTTTCCTTTGATTTCGCTGATGTTATAATCCATCACTTCCAGAAACTTTTGGTTGGCATTCAGGATGTGGCCACTCAAATCAAACTCGATCATCGCCAAGGTGCTATCCAATGCTTGCACCAAGCCGGTAAGTTCCAACTCTTTGCGGTGCATATCTTCCTGAATGGCTTGTAATTCTTCTAAATTCTGTCTGATTTCTTCGCTTTGGGTACGCAGCTCTTCCGATTGTTGCATACTTTCTTGCAAAAGTGTCTTGGTTTTTTGGTTGTTGATAATGCTTTGCAAAGCAGTCGCTAAACTCTGGCTACAGCGGTTTATCAGGTCGATATATTTGTTAGGAAGTCGCTCTAAAGTGGTCAGTTCTAACACGCCATACACCATTTGGTTGAATATAAAAGGACTTACCACCAAGGAAGCGTTGCTGAGGTGTGCTAACGAAGAGTCTAACCTTGTCGGGATATTATCGACGTTGATCAGTTTCTGCGATTTGACAGCTTGCCCTACCAACCCTTCGCCAAATAAAAACCGGCTTTTTTCCATCGTTTTTACGGTACAAGCATATCCGGCTACTGCCGTGATGACCTCTTCGTCGTTATCGACTACAAAAAAAGCGCCGTGGACGGCTTGGATGATTTGAGATAAATACTCTAAAATCACTTCGGCAAAAGTGGCCATATCCTTGTCGTAATTTAGGCGGATTACCTCATCAAACTTGCTCAGGTTTGAATCTAACCAAAGGCGCTCTTCCATAGCACGCTGTTTTTCGAGTAGTTCCTGTTTCAGCTCCAAAAACTCTTGGTAGGGAATAGCAGCCTGTGCGTGCAGGGCTTCATCGGTAATGATGTGCTGTGTTATTTTCTTGTTCGACATAATGATTGTGAATGGATAGTTTGCGTTAAAAATCGGTATTTAGTGTACGACACAAAGGCTCAAAATTGTAATCCAAAACCGCGTGTTTTGTTTACGTTTCCAAAAAATAATCTATGTATTGTAGCTTGATTTTCTATTTTTCATTAATATTACAGAAGTACTAAACTATTCTAAACCAAAATGCAATATACAACTTGGATGATCTTAGTGTTCGTGGTAGGCTGCAGCCATTGCCTTCGAACACCCGCTGAAAATTAACAAAACAGCCTCGGCTTTGCTTACCGGGATGTTG
>DMHB01000106.1 GCA_003449595.1 Microscillaceae bacterium
TCTACTTTGTTAAATAATTTGAACAGAAATATAGCAGTGAATACGACTAATTTTTATTGGCTGACAGTAGATGTTGATGAAAATGCTGTTACCAACCATACCATTAGTGCCTCTACTACCTTAGCCGATGTAGGCTTTAGCGTTACTGTCAACAAAGGTGGGAATTTGACAGTAGCAGGTGAGCAAACCATTGTAGCAAATCCTAACTTAGCAGTTCCTCACGATATTTTACTGCCTACTTTGTTTAGCCCCAACAATGACGGCAACAACGACCGACTAACAGTCAAATCACTTAACATTGCTGAAATAGATTTCCAAGTTTTTGACCGCTTTGGAAATATCGTATTCAATACTAAAAATGTGCAGGAAGCAACCAATTTAGGCTGGGATGGTGGAAATCAACCTTCCGGTGTGTATTTTTGGTCGGTCAAAGCCAAATTTACCGATAGTGTAGTAAATACCCAACGGGGCGAAATAAATCTAATCCGATAAAAGTGCAACCATACCTCAAGCATATCTTTCGTTTTTTATTTTTCGGCATTCACTACTTTGTGTTGGGTTTAGGGTTGTTTAGCTATTCAACCTTGCAGGCACAAGACGTGCTGTTTTCACAATATTACAACACCCCGTTACTAACTAACCCTGCGTGGATTAGTACAGACAATCAAATTGTGGCGGCTTTAAATATCCGTAACCAACCCATTGCTACCGGTGAAAGACTCACTACAGGGATGTTTTATGGCAAATATCCTTTTTTTAGAAGAGGTACCAATTGGGTGCGCGGGGCAGTAGCAGCAGCTTTCTTTAATGATCGCGCCAGCAATTATCTTACGACCAACGGAGGCATTGTGGGGCTTTCTTATAACATTCCTATGCTCACCAGCCAACTAAGTTTTGGAATGAATTTCGGTTTTTTCCAAAGAGGGATAAACTTATCTAACCTTACTACTGATAGCCAGTTTTCGCAGGGCAGATTAGATCCTTCGCTTCCACTCAACGAACAATTTGATAACACTCAAGTACTTTATCCAACTATTGGAGCGGGCTTGCTATGGTATGCCAAAGACGAAAACCAACAATGGAAGCATTATGTAGGCATTAGTGCGAATTTGATGAATCAACCTAACGTTGCTTTGATTAGAAATACCAATGACCGCTTGCCCTACCATTTGAGCCTCACTGGTGGTTACAAGGTTTTCGATAAAAACAACCTTTCAATCATCCCAAATGCTATTTTTACTACCCGACGTAATCAACTACAAGCACAAATAGGTAGTTGGTTTCGGTATGCAGCATCAGCCTCCAAATCATCAGAAAAAATGATTAATTTAGGCATTGGGACTTGGTATAACCTCAATAATTTCTTGTCGGTTGCTGTCGATTTACAACACGATAGATATTTTTTTACTTTTAGCTATGACTTGCCTACCTCTGCCCAAATGGCCACTTGGCAAGGCTCGGGGGTAGTGGAGCTGACGGTAGGGGTAAAGTTTGGCAAAAAACCTAAAGAAAAACCGGTAAAAGATACTGCCAAAGTCATAGAACCGGTCGATACTTTAGACAAAACGGAAAAACTTATTGAAATTACCAACTTCCAAGCCGTTGATACACTTGTAATTCAAAAGATAGATACAACCATAACGCTGAAAGTAAATACCTTCACCACAATTTACCGTTTTACATATCATACTGATAGGAAAGACTCGACCAGCCGCGATACCCTAAGCATAGAAATCAAACCTAAAATCATACAAAAAGAAGCCGATACACTGGTTGCTTCATTAGAAGGCATAGAATTTGAAGAAATCAATTTATACTATAAATTTGAGGAAGAAACTCTTTCATCAGATATGGTGCAGGAGTTGGGGTGGGTAATGATTGCGCTCAACGCCAACGAAAATTTACAAATAGAAATCATTGGCTTTTCCGATAAAGATGAAAAAGATGAGTTTTTGGCACAAAAACGCGCCGATGAAGTGAAAACTTATCTTATTCGACGAGGGGCAAAACCAGACAAATTAGTTGTAAAAGCAGTCGATAGGAATCTCAATAGCTATCCAAGTGATACAGAAGAAAACAAGCAAAAAAATAGGCAAGTAATTGTCCGTCCGTATGAAAAATAGAAATCATTGATGATATATCTAAAAAAACAATTCTTGGGTCGTTATTTTATACATCTCGCCTTTAGCTTCGTGCTTTGGATGGGCTTGGGTACTTCCATTGCGTTTGCTCAATCATTAAAAGGCCGTATTTTGGACGGGAAGAAGCCCTTGTCAAATGCAAAAATCTACCTCAAAGGATATGAAACAGCCTCTACAACTACTGATACACAGGGAAACTTTCAGCTTGATTTACCCTCTGATGTCAAAGACGCTGCTGAAATTCGCTTTTATGTAGTAAAGCAAGGAAGCAAAATCCGCCAAGGTTTTCAAATTAAAAACAATGCCAGCAAATTTGTAGAAATTGCCCTCAAAGAAACCGAAGATCTGCCGCTGAAAGCAGGAAATCCTGATGAAACAGAGGCTAAAAACTCCAAAAAGACAGAACCAGTCAAAGATGACAAAATAGAAAAAGTGGAAGTGTCGGCCATCGAAGAAATCAACGAAGAAATCCAAGAAATCAAAAAAATGGATGTGTTGATTGGCAAAATGGAGAGCATCCCTTTTTTACCCATCAGCAAGGTCTTAGAAGCAAAAAAAGATACTGCTAAACAAACTGTACTTGATAAAAACATCAACAAGATTGATGACGTTATCCGCGCTGAAGAACGCCGAATGGACGTTGTGAACGAAAAAATCAAGCAGGAAATTCAACAAATTACCGAAATACTCGATTCAGCCAAAGACCTTTCCAAAGAAGATAAAACCCGCTATGCCGACCGGCTTCGCAAATTGCAAGAAGATTTGGATGCCCGTACCACTGCCTTTTTGCAAAAGCAAAGCGAAATCCAAAAGCAATTGGTTGAAGCCCAAAACCGCTTAGAAGAAAGAACACAATACAGTGCCAAAGTTTTATATAGCCTTACTGCCGGTTTAATCTTGGTTTCGCTGGTGGCTGTCGGACTTTATTTGCTAAGCCAACGCCGCAAAAAACAACGCGACCTGATTTTCCTTCAAAAGAATGAAATTGAAAAACAACGCGATGAAATCGAGTTGCAGAAAAAGCAAATTGAAATTCAGGCTTCTGAATTAGAAGATAAAAACAAGAAAATGAGCGATAGTATTCGAGCTGCTTTGTTGATACAACAGTCGATATTGCCGCGCACAAAAGCCTTGGAAGATGATTTAGGTGAATATTTTGTACTCTACAAACCTAAAGACATTGTTTCAGGCGATTTTTATTGGTCGCACCGAATCGAAGATAAAGTGTTCTTGGCTGTCGTGGACTGTACAGGACACGGTGTTCCCGGGGCATTTATGTCGATGATTGGGCACTCTTTGCTGAATGAAATCTTATTAGAACAAAAAATTTATGACCCTGCCGAAATCTTGGAAGAACTTAGCATTCGTATTTTTTCAAGGTTGAATACTGACAAGCACAAAACCGACGATGGGATGGATATTGCGCTTTGTCGTTTAGAAAAAAAAGAAGGCACTCCACACCTTACTTTCGCAGCAGCCAAACGACCTCTTTTATTATACCGAGAGGGGAAAATAGAAACCTATAAAGGCACGCGCCGCTCTATCGGTGTGGTACAGTCTATGGATAAAGATTTTACCAATACGCCTATTACACTTCAAAAAGGAGATGTGGTTTATCTTTCTACCGATGGCTATGCCGATGCAGCCTCCCCTGATCGCAAAACTTTTGGGACAGGAAAACTCCTTCAAATTCTTACGGAAATCGCAGAGCAACCTATGAACACCCAGAAGTTCGCCTTGCAAAAAGCCCTTAGCGATCATTGTGCCGATGAAGAACTCAGAGACGATATCACTTTGTTAGGATTTAGAATTTAGCGACAATTTGTCGTTAAATTCATAAAAGCTTTTTCTTTTTAGTGACAATTAGTCGCTTTTCTGAGTAAGGTAAGCCTTTTGCTTTGCTTTCCCGTGTATATGATGTATATACTTTCACCAAAATTTTTAAGTTTTTTTAACAATGAACTTAGACAAATATACCATCAAAGCGCAGGAAGTGATCGAAAAATCGTCTGCCCTTGCCATTGGAAACCGCCAACAAAGCATTGAACCCGCTCATTTGCTCAAGGCTATTTTTGTGGAAGACACTAATTTGAGTAATTTTATCATCCGAAAACTCAATGCGAACCGTAGCTATTTGGAAGAAAAACTTACCGCCATATTGGAAAGTTACCCTCAAGTAGAAGCCAAACAAGTTTATTTATCTAATGATGCAGTGTTTGCATTACAAAAAGCCGAAGGTTATAAAAATGAGTTCAAAGATGAATTTATTTCTGTTGAGTACCTCTGGTTGGGAATTTTAGCCGGCAAAGACAAAACAGCCAATTTGCTGAAAGACAGTGGCTTCACAGAAAAATACCTAAAAGCTGCCATCGTAGAACTACGCGGAAACCGCAAGGTAAATGACCAAAACGCGGAGGCCAAATACAAATCTTTGGAGCGTTATTCAAAAAATCTCAATGCGCTCGCCAAAGTAGGCAAATTAGACCCTGTCATTGGCCGAGATGATGAAATCAGAAGGGTTTTGCAAATCCTTTCCCGAAGAACCAAAAACAACCCCATCTTACTGGGCGAGCCGGGTGTTGGTAAAACAGCCATCGTTGAGGGGTTGGCACAACGCATTGTAACTGGTGATGTACCCGAAAATCTTAAAACCAAACAATTGGTTTCCTTAGATATGGGCTTGCTGGTGGCCGGTGCCAAATACAAAGGTGAATTTGAAGAACGACTGAAAGCCGTTATTCAAGAAGTGATTGATTCAGATGGTGAGATTATTTTGTTTATTGATGAAATCCACACACTGATTGGCGCGGGTAGCTCGGGCGAAAGCGCTATGGATGCCGCTAATTTGTTGAAACCTGCCTTAGCTCGTGGCGAATTGCACGCCATCGGGGCAACCACCTTGAAAGAATACCAAAAATATATTGAGAAAGATAAAGCTTTAGAGCGCCGGTTTCAGTCGGTAATGGTAGATGAACCCGATGTACAAGATGCTATTTCTATTTTGCGGGGGCTGAAAGAAAAATACGAAATGCACCACGGAGTACGCATTAAAGACGAAGCCATCATTGCATCGGTCGAGTTGTCAAACCGCTATATTTCAGAGCGTTTTCTGCCCGACAAAGCCATTGATTTGATGGACGAAGCTGCTGCCAAACTGCGCATCGAAATAGACTCGATGCCCGAAGAACTCGATGAATTGCAACGACGCATTATGCAACTTGAAATTGAAAGAGAGGCCATCAAACGAGAAAAAGATGCCGAAAAAGAGCAATCACTCAGCAAAGACATAGCCGACCTCTCTGAAAAACGCGACGAGTTGAAAGCCAAATGGCAAAATGAAAAAGAGGTGATTCAACAAGTTCAAAAAGTAAAAGAAAACATCGAACAACTCAAGTTAGAAGCCGACCAAGCCGAACGCCAAGGCGATTATGGCCGCGTAGCCGAATTGCGCTATGGCAAAATACAAGAAAGCGAACAACAACTACAAGCCCTTAACCAACAATTAGAGGCTATGCAGGCTACGGCTATGCTCAAAGAAGAAGTAACCGCAGAAGATATTGCCGAAGTAGTGGCTAAATGGACTGGTATTCCGGTAGCTAAAATGCTGCAAAGCGAGCGCGAAAAATTACTATACTTGGAAACAGAACTCGGCAAGCGTGTAGCCGGACAAGAAGAAGCCATTCGTTGGGTTTCGGATGCAGTGCGCCGCAGCAGGGCAGGCTTACAAGACCCTAAGCGCCCGATTGGTTCGTTTATTTTCTTAGGAAGCACCGGCATCGGGAAAACCGAATTGGCCAAAGCCTTGGCCGAATTTCTTTTCAATGATGAAAATGCCTTGATTCGCTTAGATATGTCGGAATTTCAAGAGGCACACGCAGTAAGCCGATTGATTGGAGCTCCTCCGGGCTATGTAGGATATGACGAAGGCGGCCAGTTGACCGAAGCTGTGCGACGCAAACCCTATGCGGTAGTACTTTTAGATGAAATCGAAAAAGCACATCCAGATACGTTCAACTTGTTGTTGCAGGTTTTGGACGAAGGCAGACTAACTGACAGCAAAGGAAGAACGGCTAATTTTAAAAATACGATAATCATTATGACTTCCAACTTGGGAGCAGAAATTATCCGCGAAAACTTCGCTAAGATTACAAAAGACAATGAATTTGATGTACTTGAAGAAACCAAAGAGGCCATCTTTGAATTGCTCAAACGACGCATCAGACCTGAATTTCTTAACCGTGTGGACGAAACTGTGATGTTCAGACCCCTCAGCAAGCAGGATATGCGGGCTATTGTCAACATTCAGTTCAGGCAAATTCAAGGTAGATTGGCCGAGTCTGGCATTCAGTTAGAAGCCAGCGACGAAGTGCTGAAATCATTGGCAGATATGGGCTACGACCCTGAATTTGGGGCAAGACCTTTGAAAAGAGTACTGCAAAAGCGAATTTTGAATCAATTATCGAAAGATATTTTGGCGGGTAAAATCCATAAAGATTCAACGATAGGCATCATAATGGATGAATTTGATCGGGATAGCTTTGAAAATCTTGACAATGTAGCCATTGAATAGGTTGTTCAATCCATAAATCTCCAACAAGGCAATCTGCATAAGTAATGAGGCGGATTGCCTTTTACTTATTTGGTAGTTTATCCAAGTTGAATGCCCATCACCAATATATCATCAATTTGTTTTTCTTGCCCTTCGTCCATCCATTGCTGAATCCGCTCGGCTAATATTTGTTGCTGTTGCTGCAGAGGCTGGTCTGAAATACCCGTTAGAAGCTCTCTTATTTGAGAAAGCTTGAATTTTTTATTGTCAGGTCCGCCAAATTGATCCTGATAACCATCTGAAAATAAATAAAAGGTTGTTTGGCTATCGATGCTAATATGATGAGGAGTAAAAATTCTATCAGTTTCTCTTTGTTCACCCCCTATCGATACCTTGTCGCCCTTAATTTCATGCAACACTTTGTTTTGCATGTATAGAAGTGAATTTTTTGCTCCGGCGAAAGTAACTACGCTTTGCGCTTTATCTATTACCAATAACACCAAATCCATCCCATCCCTATTTTGCGATTCTTGTTGCTTAAGTGCTATTCGAATTCTTTTATGCAACTCGTTTAAGATTTTATCAGCCTCTAAAATCCCTTTATTCTGTATAATTTCATTCAATATTTCAGAAGCGATCATAGTCATAAAAGCTCCAGGTATGCCATGCCCAGTACAATCAATTACTGAAACGATAACCTTTCCGTTTTTTTCTTCAAAATAGTAAAAGTCCCCACTCACTACATCTCGTGGCTTAAATAATATAAAATACGCTGGAAGCACTTTAGCAATGGTTGACTCTAATGGCAGGATGGCTTGTTGGATACGCTGTGCATATATGATGCTATCTTGAATAGCCTTATTCTTTGCTTCTATCTCATTCTTTTGCTCATTAACTGTTTCGATTGTAATACTCAGCTCTTCGTTGATTTGCTGAATTTCTTCCTTTTGCTGCAATACGGCCTCTTTTTGCTCGCTTATGATTTTTTTAGATCGTCTTTCTTGTTGCCGACTTCTGAAAATGAGAAAAGCGAATACCAAAACAATAATTAAAACAAGTAAAATAAGGTAATTAAGCTTTTGTTGAAGCTCTCTTGCTTCTTTTTCTTTCAGCACTTCCAATTGCCGAGCTTTGGCTTCGGCTTTCAGTTTGAGTTCGTTGGCTTTAAGGTTATCGGCTTCTAACTGCGTTCTTTGTGCTAAATTTTCCAGACTATCTTGTTTCTTTTTATCCTGTTCTTTTTGAGCCAAAACCAACAATTTATCTGCCTCTGCTTGCTTTTCGATGGCTAACTTCGCATTGCGTTGCCTATCGGCTTCAATTCGCTGGAGTTCTAAATCTTTTTGAAGCGCCTCTTGTGCTTTTTTATCCAACTCTTTATCTTTATTCAGCAGCTCAATTTCTTTTTGCTTGCGTTCAATTTCCACCCGAGTTTCAATATTGGCAATGGCTTTGGCTTTCTCTGTACTAAATAAACTATCATTTGTACTTTTGAACAATTCATGGAATTCCAAGGCTTTAACATAATCTTCTTTGCTTTTGTAAGCCTCGAAAAGTGTTTGAGCCAAGGCATTCATAGATAAAACTGCTCCTATCCATCGTGCAATTTGTAATCCTTTTTCACCATATTGAATCGACCTGTCATATTCTTTTTGCCTTAATGCAACCATGGCTAACCCATTTAAACTAATGGCTTGCCCCTGTTTGTCGCCTAAATCCTCTTTCATAACAAGGCTTTTCTCAAAGTATTCATTAGCTTGGTTATAATTGTTTTGCCCTAAATACACACTAGCGATGTTGTTGTAGGTCAATGCAATGCCTTGTTTATCATTCAACTCCTCTTTGATTTGTAAACTTTTTAAATAGTATTCAAGCGCTACAACATAATTCTTTTGCCTTTCATACACTAAGCCAATGTTATTCAGACTGGCTGCTATTACATTTTTAAAATTGTGTTGTATGGCAATATTTAAACATTTTTGGTAATACTGTAAAGCTAATTCATAGCTGTTTTGGGTACGGTATATGTTTCCAATATTCAATAGGCTTGTAGCTACTCCTCCAACGTCATTAATCTCTTCATAAAGTTTATAGGCTCTTTGGTGGTATTCTAAAGAAACAGGCCCATCACCTTTGTTGCGGTATATAAGTCCAATATTATTCAAACAAGAGGCCATCCCAAATTTATCACCGAGGCTTTCTCTGATTGTAAAACTTTTTTGAAAATATTCGAGTGCCAACATATACTCTCCTTTCGTTTGGTAGCCATTCCCTATTCTATTATAGCTACTAGCAATTCCTTTCGTGAAACCAATGCGTTCACTT
>DMHB01000114.1 GCA_003449595.1 Microscillaceae bacterium
GCAAGGGTATGCTATCGGGTACTTACAAAAGCTATTATCTGGATGGAAGTCTGGCCAGTCAAATTGAGTTTATCGATGGCCAAAAACAAGGAACTGTATTCTTGTATTATCCAAATGGTCAAAAACAGGCTATTTTAGAATATACCAACGATAGGCGCAATGGCAGTTTTACCACCTTTGCAGAAGATGGTAGCATCTACCAAGAAGGGATATATAACAATGACAGTTTGCAAGGAATGGTAGCCACCTATGAAGAGGGGACTTTACTGAAGCGAACCGAATTTAAAAATGACAAGCCTGAGGGCAAAATGGAAATTTATTATGCCAATGGAAAACTACAAGAAGAGGGAATTTTCTTAAGCGGTAAGCCTAACGGATTGTTTAAACGATACTATGAAACCGGCAGGTTGAAAGAAGAAGAAAATATGGTTGATGGCTTAGCCCACGGCGACTATAGACTCTTTTTTGAAAGTGGGCAGCTTCAGTTGCAAGCCACCAATGTATTTGGGCAGAAGCAAGGCGATTTTTTGCAATACAATGAACAGGGAAACCTTATCACACAGGCTTACTATGAGTTGGATAGGCTGGTAGGCACTTATAAAACTTTTTACCCCAATGGGCAGGTAGCTGAAGAGGCATATTATAAAAATGGCATTCGAGAAGGGTCTGCCAAGCTTTACTATGAATCGGGCGAGTTAAAGCAGATAAGCCAATATGGTAGAAATAAAAGTGGCTTCTCGGAAGAGGTCAAAATGTACTTTGCTGATGGCACATTGAAAGAAGAGCGGCTTTATTTGAACGAAAAACCCACCGGCACTTGGAAGACCTACCATACAAATGGGCAATTGGCCACCCAAGAGGTTTATGTAGAAGGTAAGAAAACAGGGTTGCGATTAGTCTATGAAGAAGGAGGCAACTTGTTTAAGGAAGAAATATTTGAAGAAGATAAGCTACAAGGCATTACCAAGGTATATGAACAAGGCAACCTGCGCGAAGAAATTACTTTTCGCGATCACCGCAAAACAGGGCCATACAAAGTATATTATGCCAATGGCAAAGTGGAAATCAATGGTTCTTATTATTACAATTATCAGAAAGGCACCTGGAACTATTTTGACAACAATGGGAAGTTAGAGAAAACCATTGTGTATGATTCGAGAGGCAATGTAGTTTCAGAAACTTTGCATAAGAAATAACTCATTTTGCCAACTTATTGGCTTTTTTATTAGCTTTGTACCACTGTGTCGATTCACACACAGTGGTTTTTTATGCCTCCAACAAACAGTTTATTTCAGACAACCTTTCAATTTACAACCCCTTTCGAGGTTTACAAAGGCAAAGTACGCGATGTCTATACCTTTGGCAAAAAGATGGCCATTGTATCTTCTGATAGAATTTCGGCCTTCGATGTCATTTTGCCCGAAGCCATTCCTTATAAGGGAGAAGTACTGAACCGTATTTCTTGGTTTTTTATGCAGCAAACTGCTGATATAGTACCGCATTGGGTAACCGATATACCACATCCTAATGTAAGTTTTGGGCACACTTGCCGGCCTATTCCTATCGAAATGGTTATTAGAGGGCATCTGGCGGGCAGTGCTTGGCGTGCCTACCAAAAAGGGCAGCGGGTGTTTAATGGATACCAATTGCCGGATGGACTGCGTGAGAATGACCCTTTGCCATACCCTATTTTGACACCAGCCACCAAAGCAGCCCAAGGCGACCACGATGAAGACATCGATCAGGCCGAAATTTTGAACAGAAAACTACTTACCCCCGCCCAATGGGAGCAGGTGGCAGACGTTACGCTGAAGTTATTTGCAAGAGGGCAGGCCATTGCTAAGCAAAAAGGGCTTATTTTGGCTGATACCAAATATGAGTTTGGTTGGATAGAAAACAACTTATACTTAATAGATGAAATCCACACCCCCGACTCTTCGCGCTATTTCGACATAGAAGGGTTTGAAGAACGCCAAAACCAAGGAAAACCACAACCCCAACGCTCTAAAGAAATGGTACGGCAGTGGTTGCTCAGCCAAGGCTTCAGCGGGCAAGCCGGACAATCGCCTCCACCAATGGAAGCCGACTGGATTCAGGCTGTGTCGCAAGAGTATATTTTGTTATTTGAACAACTGACTGGTGAAAAGATTTCGCAAACAAACTTATCTTTGCAAGAACGCTTGCTAGCTATTGAAACAGCCATTCAGCAATGTCTGTCAAAGTCAAATGATTTACATTAAATAATATTTCCAATGAAATACGCCGTTGACAAGGAACCTAAATACCTGTTGTTTCAGGTACAAGAAGAAAAAGTGGATGCCACCCTTTCTCCGGAACTAAAAACCACCTTTGTAACACTGCACGCCGAAGGAATGAAAAACTTGATTTTGGATATGCACGCAGTAAAGTATGTAGATTCCTCGGGGTTAAGTGCGCTACTGATTGCCAACAGGCTATGCAAAGAAAGTGAAGGGGTAATGGTGATGGCCAGAATTAGTGATCACGTGATGAAGCTCATCAAAATTTCGCAGTTAGACAAGGTACTTACCATTTTACCAACCATTGAAGAAGCGGTCGAAATGGTGTATATGACCGAGCTTGAGAACGACTTGAAGCGCGACGCAGCCGAAGAATAATTTTCTATGCTCGAAGTCCTTGTTTTAGGCAACAGTGCTGCTACGCCAGCCTATCAACGCAACCCCAGCGCTCAGCTTTTATATACTGATTTTGGTTTGTTGCTCATCGATTGTGGCGAAGGCACTCAGATGCAACTCAAGCGATACAAAGTGAAGTTGCTTAAAATCAAGGCTATATTTATTACTCATCTCCACGGCGATCATTACTTAGGGATTTTTGGGCTACTTAGTACTTTGAGTCTGTTAGGTAGAAAAAGTCCGCTCTACTTATATGCTCCCGCCGAGTTAGCCGAAATCATTCGGTTGCAACACAAGGTCAGCCAAACGATTCTGACTTATCCGCTGTTGTTTGAGGCCACCAATCCTGACCAGCCCACCCAAATTTTTGAGAACGATGCTATGACCATTCATACCGTTCCCTTGCGACATAGAATTGCTTGCACTGGGTTTTTGTTCAGAGAAAAGCCCAAAAAACACAAAATTCACATCGAATTGTTTGAAGAAAAGCCCACCACGCCACAAATTTTACAGTTGAAAAACGGCCACGATGTCTTGGATGAAGATGGTCAGGTGATGTATGCCGTAGATAAATATACAACCCAGCCGCCTCATTTATCTTATGCCTATATAAGCGATACAATTTATGACGAAACCTTGGTCGGCCAGTTAAATTCGATAGATGTGCTTTACCACGAAACGACCTTTTTGCAAGAAGACCATAGCAAAGCGCAAGAAACCTTTCATACAACTGCCCAACAGGCCGCTCAACTCGCCAAAACAGCCAAGGTGGGGTCTTTGTTGATGGGGCATTACTCGTCGAGGTATCAAGATTTAAACCCTTTACTACAAGAAGCCCAGGCTGTTTTTCCGAAGAGCCAGTTGAGCGAGCAAGGCAAGCGATACCGCATTGGTGATGCGCAAGAAATCGTGGAAAAAGCTGGCGAAAATTCGCCATAAGATTTTTTTATGTTGAAATATTGCATAAATTTCGACTTTAATTTGTTTAAACTCATTTCCGAATAAGCAATTCAAACCCTTTTTTTATGGCTGAAAAATTTGCTGAAATCATATTAGACGGTGTTTCCTACAAACTACCCATTGTAGAAGGCAGCGAAGGCGAAAAAGCAATCGATATTGCTAAACTCCGCGATATGTCGGGCTATATCACCTTAGATACCGGCTACAAAAATACAGGAGCTACCAAAAGTGCTATCACGTTCTTGGATGGCGAGCAAGGCATCTTACGTTATCGAGGCTATTCTATTGAAGATTTGGCCGAAAAATCAACCTTTTTGGAAGTAGCCTATTTGATTATTTATGGCGAGCTTCCTACTAAGCCCGAACTTGAAAGCTTCAACCATCAAATCAAAATTCATACGATGATCAACGAAGACATGCGTAAGATTTATGATGGTTTTCCTGTAAAAGGCCACCCGATGGGCGTAATGGCTGCGATGGCTTCGGCATTGGCTACTTTTTACCCTGAGCTAATCGATGATCCTAAAAAGCAAAAGGCAGAACTTGACCTGAAAATTGTACGTCTTCTGGGCAAAATGCCAACGATGGCGGCTTGGGCTTATAAAAACTCCATGGGGCATCCGGTGAACTATCCTCAAAACAGGTTCAACTACGTTGAGAATTTCCTACACATGATGTTTGCCTTACCGGTCGAAGAGTATGTGCTGGATCCTGATGTGGTAGATGCTTTGGAAAAACTATTGATTTTGCACGCCGACCACGAACAAAACTGCTCGGCCTCTACTGTTCGCTTGGTGGGTTCGTCGCAAGTAAGTATTTATTCGGCTATTTCGGCAGGCATTAGCTCGTTGTGGGGACCTTTGCACGGTGGCGCTAACCAAGAAGTGCTCGAAATGCTGGAAGAAATTCAAAAAGATGGCGGCAATGTGGACAAATATGTGGCAAAAGCCAAAGACAAAAACGACAACTTCCGTTTGATGGGCTTTGGACACCGCGTGTATAAAAACTTTGACCCACGCGCCAAAATCATCAAAGAAGCTTGCGACAAAGTGCTGAACAAACTTGGTGTACACGACCCAATTTTAGAAATAGCTAAAAAATTGGAAGAGCGCGCCTTGGCGGATGATTATTTCGTTGAGAAAAAATTGTATCCCAATGTTGATTTCTATTCTGGTATTATCTACAAAGCCATTGGCATTCCTACCGATATGTTTACAGTAATGTTTGCTTTGGGACGACTACCCGGCTGGATAGCCCAGTGGAAAGAAATGCGTGAAAACAATGAGCCGATTGGCCGCCCTCGACAAGTGTATGTGGGTGCTACGAAGCGCGATTTTGTGCCTATTGGTGCTCGATAAATTTTCAACTAAAGCCGGTTCAATACCGGCTTTTTTTTTGCTGTAATCCCTACGCTTTGAGAAGCATTTAGTTGAAGCCATTAGTCTTACTCGAAAGTAGTGGGCTGTGTGCTGCTGAGTTTTTTTTGCCAAACAAGGTAAAATTTGTAATTTCCATTACCGATTGAATAACTCGATTTTTTTTTCATAGAATGTTGAAAAATAGCCTGCTATTTTCTTGCCTTGCCGGATGGCTTTTCTTGTGGAGTCTTGGCTTGCAAGCCAAACCCTTTGCTCCGCCCGACGACGAATTTACCCTCCGCTATACCGAAGCCAAACGGCAACTACACCTGCTGATGGCACAAAACGCCGAAAACGACCGCCAAGGGCTTTCACACCTCAACCGCTATATTTATTCGGACGACCCGGAATTTGACTATGTGTGGACATATACAACCGGCCAACAGCCCAATACGAAGTGGTTGTTTGAGTCTTTTTATGGCGACTTTAGGGCTGCCAACGAGACCTTGAAAAACTACAATAATACGACCATTGTACTCAGCAGCAACCCTTACCGAGTATATTTCTACGTTACCGGTGTTTTTGCCAAACCGCCCCCAAGTCGTTTCAACTCTATCCCTGATTTCAATGATGCGCTCGAAATGGGCGATTTTTTGGATGGCTTAAAAGTAGGCAACTCTGCCGAGAAGCTTCAAGAATTATTAGGGATAGAAACAGCCGATAAAGCAAGCCGGAGCGATGAGTTCACTAAACAGCTAACCACGCTGCATTATGCGATGGCGCATGAAGTAGCTTTGAAAGACCCGATGGCCATTTGCTATACGATGAGTGCTGCGGTTATAAGTACTGAAATCTTTAAAAAATACCATTTACTGCACCTTCAAGCAGGCGATCAATCCTTTAAGCAGTTAGTAAAAAGTGAAAAGTGGCGGTTTGATGGAGAAATTCAGGAGCGGGCTGAAAAGCTTTCCTCCTTTATATCATTTCTATCTGACGAAGCTACCAATATACCCGACAATAGGATAAATGAGGATGAACGCGCTTGTGTGCGGCTCTTGTTTACGCACCATAGAGATCTGATAGGCTCCTTTATGCTGCAAGCAGCACTTGGGGCAGCAGACGCAGGACTGTTGGACGGTGTGCCGGGCGTGGCTTTGGCAAGCACGGTGAGCGATTTGACTGAAATTTACAGGGTACTGACTGGTACAAATATCGGTTGGACAATCAGTTCGGCGATTGAAGGGTTGCAGGAATTAGATATAGCAGCCAAACAACGTTTTCAGCAATGTGTGCAGACTTACTTCACACAGCCCGAAGCGCAAGAAATAGCTTTGCCGGAAACAGTGCCAACTTACATACTAAACATCGATAAAATTGCTACAGCCCAACTTAGCCCTACAGGTACTACCGGCATAGAAGGCATCACCTTTCGACCTCAAGATAATTTTATAGATGTAATTGTACACAGCCAAAATGGGAAGTTTATTGTTTGGATTGATGCCCAAAAGCGGGAAGTTTCGGAGTCGTTTGTGGCCATGTATATCGATTCAAAAATACCGCGTGACAAAATCCTTCGGTTATTGTCGTGTGCCGACATTGAAAGCACCAAGCGGTTGTCGTTGGCTTTGGGCAAACGGGCGATACTTGCTTCGGATGCACCGCTCAAGCTCTACCACGACGGCACCGTAGCAGGAGGCCGTTGGTTTTGGGTACGTGGCGCAGAGACTATGCCTACTGAAAACCATACCCCGCCTACGGGTGAAACGGATACGGATAAGTTTGTGTGGTTGGGGGGTGGGGAACAAAATGGAAGTTCTAATTGGGTTGGAAATACATATACAGGTAATAGTTATAGTAATATTTCGCAATGGGGAAATCCAGATTTGGAATACCCTAAATTGGAAAATGGTATTCTTAAAACATTGAGAGCCAATAGTATCTATAAAGTAGACAATTATACTTATTTTACTGACGGATTAGGTAGGGTTGCAAAAGTAGAAGGTGTATTAGAGCTGAATAGCGACAATTCTAGGGCACGTTTACCTCAAGGGTATCAACATAAAATTGAATACCAAGACAAGATAGATGGAGATGATGGAGGACACTTAATTGCTATCCAATTCAAAGGGCCAAATGAGTGTATTAACATCGTTCCAATGCGTTCAGACTTAAATAGAAATTTGCAAGGCGACGGGGCTTGGCGAAAAATGGAAATTGAGTGGGCTAACGCACTGTATGGTAGAGGCGCTTACACCACTCCGCAAATAGTAAAAGTTCAAATTGAAATAGAGTATAATGATACAGGCAGAAGACCAGAGAGATTTAAAATTGAATATAAGATCGGAAACACCCCTACTATAGTTGAACTTTTTTATAATTGATAGAAAATGCAAACATTAATTCAGCTTAAATTTGAATCATTATTTAAGGATATTGACAAGCCAGTTGTTTGGGAGAAGTTTAATATAAATATTTCAATTTGTGATAAAGGTAGGGTACAAAAATATCCATCTTCTTTT
>DMHB01000447.1 GCA_003449595.1 Microscillaceae bacterium
GGCATTTTGAACATTCACATCCCAAAAAGGGAAGAGGCCAAGCGCAAGCCAGCCCGCACCGTTAGCATCAACTAATAGTTCTTTTTCAGTAATTTTTTTGCCTGACTTACTTCAAAAAGCTGCGCTCGGTGAGCGCAGCTTTTTTGTGTTTAAGGGGTCTGCTGCTTTTGCCACGCCTCGCGGGTGAGGACATACACAAAATTGAGCTTGGGCGATTCGCCAAAATAGGTTACGATTTGCTCGCCTTCTTTGATAGCCCCCAACCGGCCAATGGCTACTTGAGAGCGGATATTTTGTGCGCCAATGTGGAAGGCAACCTTGTCAACAAATTGAAATAAGTAGTTGAGCATCAGGGCTTTGGCCGATAAGTTAAAACCTTTGCCCCAGCTTTGAGTGGCATAAAAGGTGTAGCCTATCAAAATACTATTGTCTGCCGCTTGGTAGTCGTACATCCGTGTGCTGCCTATGACTTGGCCAGTGGCTTGGTCGATGATTTTAAAAGCGCCTTGGCTTTGGATAGCTCCCTCAAAGAAAACCTTGAATACTTCTTTTTTCCAACGGTCGGGGTTGGGGTGTTGCGCCCAGATGGCCGGATCGGAAGCTGCGCTGTAAAGTGCCTCAAAGTCAGCGATTTGCAAAGGCAGCAAAGCCACTTTCTCATTTTCTAAAATGGGTTGTATGCTAAAAGGAGGCTGATTCATAAGCGTTGGCAGGTTTTTGTTGAGCAAGCAGATCCTCGGTGGTTTCGCCCGGGCCGTCGTGTCGCCAGCCGGGGGGCATATACAAATAACGTAGTTTGTCTTGCCAACGAGTAGCCGATTGTATTTGCTTCCAAAGCCAGCGGATACCGGCTACTTCGATGGCCAAAGGGTTGTTGGTTTCAATGTTTTTGACCAGGCCGTAGTGGGGTTCTTCTTCTTCTTTTTGGTAG
This sequence comes from Microscillaceae bacterium, assembly GCA_003449595.1. GTDB lineage: Bacteria > Bacteroidota > Bacteroidia > Cytophagales > Microscillaceae > UBA8158. The sequence continues at coordinate 932 of DMHB01000447.1, forward strand.
GTGCCAAATAATTTGTCCCAGATAATCAGCACTTCGCCGTAGTTTTTATCTAAGTATTTGAGGTCGGCGCCGTGGTGAACGCGGTGGTTCGATGGGGTAGCCAAAAACCAGTCGAAAACCGGCATTTTGTGAATGAGCCGCGTGTGCTGAAAAATGCCAAAAATGCTGGTTAGTATCTGGATGGAAATATACTGAAACGGCGAAATGCCTAAAATAGGCAGCAGGTAAAACAAAGGGCGGGTTACCATATTGTCTAACCAAAAACCCCGCGATGCCACCGTAAAATTATACTCTTGCGAGGAATGATGCACGTGGTGAAATGCCCAAAACAAGCCGGTGCGGTGCGCTATGCGGTGATCCCAGTACCAAGCCAAATCATACAATAAAAAAGCAACCAACCAGCCTGCCCAAGTATGGCTTAGGGTAAATAAGCGGCAATTTTCGTACAGTAAAATGACCAAGCCGAGGGGCAATAACTTGCCCAAAAACAAGTCTTTGCCCAGCTGGACAACCGTAATAAACAAATTGGCAGCGCCGTCGCTGTCGTTCCATTTTCGGCGGGTGGTTAGCTCGTGGGCGATGCGCTCAGTCAAGAGCATTCCGGTGTAAATGGGCAGCAAAAAAACATAGGTTTTGCCTTGGTTTACTAACTGCGTAAACTGCCCGGCTGTCCAGTTAAAGAAATCAATCAGCATCATACTTAGTTGTTGAAATGGTTACTATTTGCCCTTAGACTTTTAAACAAATGTTTTCCTCAAATGTATAAATTTTTCGAGGCGCTATGGCATCCGCGCCAAGCGCAGCCCCATCATTTCATAGGGGAAGTCTATCACACCCATTCCTCTGTTTTTAATCCTTGTATAGGAGGTGCCATTGGCCCACGAGCCGCCTCGCAGCACTTTATGTGGATATTCGCTGGGCATATCGTCGTTGACCGGATCGAGTTCTGTGGCCTCGGGCAAGGCGTAAAAGGTTTCTAAAAACCAATCTTCGCACCACTCCCACACGTTGCCGGTCATATCGTAAAGCCCTAAAGCATTGGGGGCTTTTTCCCCGACAGGGTGTGTCCGATTTTCGGAATTTTCTTCGTACCAACCTACTTCGTGCAACAAATCGCTGCCCGCATAAGTCGTAATTCGGGTGGTTTTTGCACCTCCCAAAGCGGCATATTCCCACTGCGCTTCGGTGGGCAAGCTGTAATTTTTTCCGGAAAGTTGGTTGAGCCGTTGCAAAAACAACTTACAATCTTCCCAGCTTATATTTTCGACCGGGCAGTCGGGGCAATCTTGAAATTTAGAAGGGTTTTCGCCCATCAGCGCCTCCCAAACGGCTTGGGTTACTTCAAACCGACAGAGATAAAAATCGGATAGCGTTGCCGTGTGTATCGGCCCTGAAAAAAAATTATCCAATTCAATTTTTTCTAAGTCGGTCAGGTTTTCGCCCATCGAAAAACTACCCCCCTTTATTTTTAGCATATTGTCTTCAATCCATTGTAGGGCTGTTTTTTGGGATTGGCTCAGGGTGGTTTTTTTATCGCCTTGAGCAAAGGCTGCCCAAGGCAAAAAACAAATCACGCTCAGCCAAAAAGTATATACTTGTTGCGTTTTCATCAAACAAATTTAATTACTTTTCCGAATAGTGCCTCTTGTTTAGGCCGGTTGGCTTGCCCGAAAAGCACTACTTTTGTAATTGTTCCTTTACCCTAAAATTTGGCTCACAAAGTGGTCATTCAAGTTGAAAATCTCTCCAAATATTATCGGCTCAAAACCAGCCAACCCAATCAAGCGAAAGCCGAGCAAGGGCTTTGGGCTTTGCGCGAGGTAGGTTTCAGTTTGGCGGCAGGCGAAGCCTTGGGCATTGTCGGCAAGAATGGCTCGGGCAAAAGTACTTTGCTGAAATTGTTGGCCAAAATCACCCAACCCACCACCGGCACCATCCGCCTGAAGGGCACAGTTTCGGCTTTGTTGGAACTGGGCACCGGTTTTCACCAAGACTTGAACGGCTACGAAAATATTTTGCTCAATGGGGCTATTTTGGGGATGAAGCCCGCGCAAGTCAAAGCCCGATTGGATGAAATTGTGGCTTTCGCCGAAGTCGCCTCGGTGCTCTACGAGCCAATCAAGCATTATTCGAGTGGAATGCAGCAGCGTTTGGCTTTTGCGGTTGCTGCTCATTTGCAAGCCGATATTGTACTGATAGATGAGGTGTTGGCTGTGGGCGATTGGGCTTTTCAGCAACGCTGCACGCAGAAAATGAAGGCTATGCGGCAAGAAGGGAAAACCTTATTGGTCGTTTCGCACGATTTGGCGCTGTTGCGCAACAATTGCCCAAAGGCCATTTTGCTTGAAGCCGGACGCATCCAAACCCACGATACCACCGAAAATGTGATTCGACAATATTTACAACCCTCCAGCCCCACACCGAGCCAAGTAGTAGCCTTGCATCATTTTGCGCGACAGCCGCAGGTGCTACAAGAAATTGTATTGGATACCTTGGCTTTTAGTGCGCCTCATTACCGACCACAGGACGCATTTGGACTTTATTTTAGCCTTCGCGCAGTTGCCGATAAGCCTTTCGAGCAACTATTGCTGGGCCTCGATGTGTTGGACGGCTATGGCAATCGCTTGTTTCATTTGAGCAATTTTTTCGTAGGCCAACCAACCATTACGCACCAAGCCAACCAAATTTATGGCTTCGAGCTGCCTCAATTGGGGTTAAAACCCGGGCGATACCATTGTTACTTGTATTTGGAAGCCAATGGGGTTTTGCAAGATTGGATCACCGAAAACATTTATTTTGACGTATTGGAGGGCAATATTTATGGATTTGAACCCGCCAACGGTGTGAAAGGAATGTTTCAGCCGCCTTTTCAATTCCTAACCCGTGTGCCGGCTGCTGTATTTACCCCATCCAGTGCCTCGCCCAACGCTTGAGCTGCGGCCAATACCACCAAGGTTTTTGCTGAAAAAAAGACAATGTTTTCTCTAACCGCCACACGTCTAAACCTACTTGGCCGGCTGCCAACTTGCCCCACATTTGCTGCATTACCACGGCCAAAGCCTGCAAGTCGTAGTTGGTACGCCGCGCCGCTTCATACACCAAACCCAACCATTCGGCGGCAGCCTGTAGGGTAGCCCTGTCTTGAGGCAAGTGGCCACTGTACAGCTGGTAGTGAAGCGCCATTTGTGCTTCGGTAGGCTTCAAACCCAACTGCAACAATAAACTACGCTGCACCGCTACCGTGCTTTGTTGCTGCAACACCCGAAACCGTTGCGACACCTTGGCGGGATGCTGCCGCACCATAAGCAGTACTTCAGGCAAGTTGACCAAGGCTTCGTTTTGAGCCATTTGGGCAAATAGTCGGTAGTCTTCGGCGTGCGGGAAGGCCGCTTCATACACCCAACTGCCGCCAGTAAGCAAGTGGCTGCGCACCATCATCGCCCCGTGAACCACCGGGCAATGCCACAGCAAATGCGCGCGAATGGCCTCATTACTCGTAGGTGGCGCATACAAGGCATAGTCGGTGGGGTTGGTATCAAAAAAACCTATCCAACTACTGCAAAGACCGATGGTAGGATTTTGCTCCATCAATTCGACCTGTTTGGCCAAGCGTTCGGGCAGGCTTAGGTCGTCGGCATCTTGGCGGGCAATGTATTTACCCCTTACATAGTCCAAAGCGCTATTGAGCGTAACTATCAGTCCCTGATTGGTTGGTTGCTGAAAAAACCGGATGCGTGGATCGGTGAACTTCTGAATGATGGCTACACTTTGGTCAGTTGACCCGTCGTCGAGGATGATAAGCTCAAAATCGGTGAAAGTTTGCGCCAGCAAACTCTGAATGCTTTCGGCTACATAGGCTTCGGCATTGAATACGGGCAGCAAAATACTCACCAACGGGGACTTCATATCTTATTGTTTTGTCGAAATGCAAAATGCCAACGCCCTTGCGAAACAAGCTGAAAGTGCGCCTCGGCCAGCTTGCGGAATACCGAAAGATCGAAGTCTGTACCCGAGTGCCATTCAAATACCAACACTTGGAGGTTTGGCAGAATAAATTGCTGAAAATCAGGGTCTTGCAAAATCCAAGCCTCTGCCCCTTCAATGTTTATTTTGAGCAGGTCGATGGGGCGGTTTCCCAACATTTCGCGCAAGCGCCGCACCGACCAACCTGATACAACTTGATTATGGGCAAGCGTGGACAGCTCGTCGGCAGGTGTTAGCTGCAAAGCCCAGGCTTGTTCGGGGCTGGGGGGTTGGGTAAATGTCAACTGGGTGTCGTGCTGCCAAAGGGCTGCTTTCCAACATTTTACGGCCTGACCGACGTGGTTAAGCGCCAAATTGCGCTGCAACAACTCGAAGTTTTGCGCCTCGGGTTCTATGGCCCAAATAATCGCCTCGGGGAAATGCTGCCGCCAAAACAACACACTGAAGCCGGTATAAGCCCCTAAATCAACGATGGTGCGTGGCTGCCAGCCAATGCCTTCGGCCCACCGCACCACCGGCTCGTAAAGTGGCTGCCGGAAAACATAGTCGAACACCAACCAATCGGTGCTTTGCGGGCGAATCAGCACGCGCAGATTTTCAGTTTGGAGCTGGCAAAGTCTCTTGGCAATGGGGCTAATTTTTGCCCCACGGGCGATCCAAGCGCGTAGGGCAGCATTTTTTTGCACAAACAAAGGGGGCAGGCGACTGATGGTTTGCTCGCTTTGGCGGATGGCACGCTCGGCCCAAAACTTTTGCCAAGCCCAAGCGCATTCTTTCCAAGAAAGCCACCGCCACATTTGCCAGTAAGTCTGCGCTTTTTGCCAAAAACTCATTTGTCTTTTTGGGAAAGATAGTAATTCAAAACGGCTTCTTCATCAAAGAAAAGGCGTTGGGTATGGGTAGGATTGGGCATTTCGGCGACGGGGGCTACTTCTATTTCGTGGAGGTTGCCTTCGCGTTTGTCGTAGCCCTCTATGGGGGTTAAGTTGTTCAGGGTCAGAAAAAAGTAAGCATCTTCTACAAAAATCAGGCTGTAGGGGTTTTGCCGCGAGCCATCGCCACTTTGCGTGATGGTTTGCATCGCAGCGTTGAACAAACCCAACGCCCAGCCATCGGTTTTGTGGGGATATTTTTTTTGCTCGACCAAGGCTTGGGCATAAATCACTTCCAAAGCCAAAGGCTCGGCCTGGGCGGTTTCGGCAGTCATCGCCTCAAAGGCAGGCCAATCGAAAGCAGGGTTTTGCCATTCGCTCAATTTCGCCCTGAGCCGCAGCAAAGCCATAGGGCGCTCTTGCGGACGGTAGGAAGGCTGTAATGTATAACCATAGTATAGGTAAAAAAAAGTGGGCGGTTCCAGCACACGGGGGGCTTGCAAGCGAAACTTTTCCCAGAGCAGTGGATAAAAATACGGACTTTGCGGCAGGTCTATTTCTGTCTGTATGGCTTGGTAATACGGAAAATTGAACTGCGCCTGCAAAGGGCCAGCCACCCAATAACAACTAAAAAAAAGCCAATATTTGATAACCTGTCGGAGCATAATTTCTGATGGTGTGGTCTTAAAGGGAACAAAATAATCACCAAAAAAGTAATTTACAATAACTTTGCGCTTGCGCGAAGGCAAACGGCTATCTTATCCACCACACACTGCAAGATGTACCATCAAAAGACCCTCGAACTTTTAAAAATTGACAAACGCTTTCCGGTTGACCTATGCGAAAACCTGATTGCAAGTAGTCCTAACCCGTATCCTGCCATACCACAAGCGGTGTGGGAGTGGATCTGTCTGCAAAATCAGCCTGCTTGGCAATGGGGAGCAAGCGAAGAAAGAAAAGAAAATATTTTGAGATTTTATAGCAACGACGACCACTTTTGGATCAACGAACACCTCATTTGGGAGGCCAACGAAGAAGGTAGCTTTGTGTATGAAGGTCTCAAGATTGTTGACTTCGCTACGGAAAATCAAAATAATTTTCTGTTAGGCATCGTAGCAGATGGCCACCCAGACCCGCAAGTGATGTACACCGACTACCAAGAAAAACGTTGGGTTCCTTATGTCCATTCTTTTTCAGATTTTATTTATGCGCAAATTTTTGACTGGCAATTTAAACTTACCGGCAAACGCCCCTACTGGCGCAAAGAAATAGACCATTATGGCTATTTCAAACTAAAATATGACCCGATGGTGTACGAAAACCTAAATCAGCGCTACACCATAGAGCCTTCCAGTCAGCTTTTTTGGGAAGAGGAAGACATTCAAATATGCCGATACAGTATAAAGAAAACCCAAAGATTAGTGGTATATTCTTCGAACCGAAAGGATTATATGGGAATCGAAGTGTATTGCCATCATAAAAAAGACATTGAGCCATTGCAAAACAAACTTTTAGCTGATTTTTCCGCCTGGCAGGTTTAGTTTGTATTGCGCTTTTAAAAATGCTTTGAAATTGATAAGGCGGGAAAGCTTGTAGCCGTAGAATAGCATAGAAAACACTTGACACCACATAAATTGCACCTTAGAAAGGGTACGCTACAGATTTTTTTTTAATTGTTTGTTACCCCACCAATTCCGAAAGTTCAAGCCATCGAAGGGTTTTGGTATCAATTT
>DMHB01000341.1 GCA_003449595.1 Microscillaceae bacterium
CGGCGCCACCCGAAGCCACCACCGGAACAGACAACCGAGAAGTAAGTTGTGCTATGGCTTCCACCGCAAAACCTGCTTTCGTACCATCTTGGCTCATCGAGGTAAAGAGAATTTCGCCTGCTCCCCTATTCACGATCTCAGTAGCCCAATCGAATAGATATTTATCGGTGCTTTTTTTGCCTCCGTGTGTAAACACTTGCCAGCCTTGGTCTGTCAGTTTGGCGTCGATGGCTACTACAATGCACTGGCTTCCAAACAAACGCGCTGCTTCCTCTACCAAATGAGGCTGCTGGATAGCCGCCGTGTTGATGGTTATTTTGTCAGCTCCTGCATCCAGCAAAGCTGAAATATCGGCTACCGATTGGATTCCCCCTCCTACTGTGAATGGAATGTTGATTTCACGGGCTACCTGCCGCACCAAAGCAGTAAGTGTTTTACGCTTTTCGTTGGTGGCCGTAATGTCCAAAAAGCAAAGTTCGTCGGCACCCTCTTCGGCATAACGCTTGCCCAACGCCACTGCGTCGCCCGCTACAATCAAGTTTTCAAACTGTACACCTTTGACGGTCAGTCCGTCCTTTACATCCAAACAAGGAATTATTCTTTTGGCAATCATACAAGGCTTATTTTATCCAAATTGTGCGGCCAAGGCATCGGCAGCGATGCGTTGTTCATAAAGTGCTTTCCCAACAATGACCCCTTCCAAGCCTATTTGCTCCAGCGCTTCGATATCGGCCCAAGTGGCTACACCGCCGCTGGCAGTGATGTGCATGGTTGGAAAGGCGTTGCGCAACTTTTGATACAACGCCAAAGACACACCTTGCAAAAGACCATCTTTTGAAACATCGGTACAAAAGAACTGGGTCAGCCCTGCTTGTTGATAATCCGCAATGAAATCAAAAACACTAACAGTCGATTTCTCTTGCCAAGCATTGAGGGCAATGGTTTCCTCCAATACATCGGCTGCTAACCATATTTTTTCGGCTCCGAAATCAGCAATCCACTTTTTGACCAAGTCGGGGTTTTTTACAGCCAAACTACCCAAGCTAACCATTGAAGCCCCTGCCTCAAAAATGGTTTCTAAATCTTCGGCTGTTTTGATTCCACCACCAAAATCGAGGACAAGGTTGGTTTGTTGAGCAATTGTTTTCAAAACAGCCAAATTGGTAGGCTTGCCTGCTTTAGCCCCGTCCAAATCAACTATATGCAATCGGCGGAAGCCCCATTTTTCAAACGCTAAGGCTACTTCCAAAGGATTGGAATGATATACAGCTTTTTGTGCATAGTCGCCTTGGGTAAGCCTTACGCACTGCCCATCGATGAGGTCGATGGCAGGAATAGCGATGATTTTATTTTTCACAAGGCTAAAAAATTTTCAAGAATTTTGCTGCCTACTTGGCTGCTTTTTTCAGGGTGAAACTGTACTGCAAAGAAATTGTCTTTGGCTAATGCAGCTGAAAACGCCTGCCCATATACACATTGGGCTGTGGTATAGGCCGCCAAAGGCACAAAGAAACTATGGACGAAATAGACATATACATCTTGAGGTGAAAGACCTTGGAAAAGTGCTCCTTGCACTGACTGGAGTGTGTTCCAACCCATATGAGGCACTTTTACAGCCTGTTGGGAGTCGGGCTGAAACCGGCAAACAGGCGCATCAAAAATTCCCAAACAAGTGGTGTCCCCTTCTTCCGAACGGCTACAAAGCAACTGCATCCCTAAGCAAATCCCTAAGAAGGGTTGCTTTAGCTGTGGGATAAGCCGATCTAAGCCATGTGCTTGTAAGTGTGCCATCGCCGGGGCAGCGTGTCCTACACCCGGAAAAATTACTTTGTCTGCTTTGGCAATGACTTCAGGTTTATCACTTATCATTGGCTCGACCCCTAAGCGGTCGAGTGCATTTTTGACCGACTCGACATTTCCGGCATTATAGTTCAGAATTACGACTTGCATACCAATTAGGGCTAAGATTTGGGCTTTTTGTTGGTTGGTTTGGCCGATGCTGCATCTTTTTTAGCTTTTGTTTCTTTGGTGGTTGATTTGGTCTTTTTCGTAGTAGATGTTTTGGCAGTCGGCTTGACTGTTTTTGCCTTTGGAGCAGCCGTCGTTTCGGTTTTTCCTTTTTCTTCGGCAAGCGCCAAACATTCTTCCAAGGTTAACTCTTCCGGTTTTTTATCTTTCGGAATTTTGATGTTTTGCTTCCCTACTTTGATATAAGGCCCATAGCGGCCATTGAGTACTTGTACCTCGGTATTTTCAGCAAAACTTTTAATGAGTTTGGCTGCATCAGCTTTGCGGCGCTCTTCAATCAAAGAAATTGCGCGACTTTCATCTAACGTATAAGGGTCGTCTTCCTTGGTAAGCGAGTAATACTTGCCATCGTGACGCACATAAGGGCCAAACTTACTAATGCCTACAACCATTTCTTTTCCCTCAAAATTACCCGCATTTCTGGGTAGTTTGAACAACTGCAAAGCCTCGGGAAGTTGAATGGTTTCAAATTTTTGCCCCTTTTGTAGACTGGCGCGTGGTGGCTTGGGGTTGTCGTCGCTTACTTCACCAATTTGCACATAAGCGCCAAACCTTCCAATAATAACTTTGATTGGGACACCACTGACAGGGTCGTCTCCCAAAACACGCTCGCGGGCAATCTGCTGCCGCTCAATACCGGCACTTTCCTCTACGTGTTGGTGAAAACCCTTGTAAAAATTGGCTATCATTTTAGACCAGTCTTGTTTGCCTTGGGCGATGGCATCGAATTCTTTTTCTACATCGGCAGTAAAAGAAAAATCCATAATTTGGGCAAAATACTCGACCAAGAAGTCATTCACCAAACACGCCATGTCTGTGGGAAACAGTTTTGCTTTTTCTGCCCCAACGTTTTCGGAGGCCTTCTTTTGTTGGATGACATCGTTCTTTAGAACCAAAATTTGATACGTGCGTTCTTTGCCGGGTCTATCTTCTTTTACCACATAGCCACGTTTCTGAATGGTCGAAATAATGGGGGCATACGTAGAAGGGCGACCGATACCCATTTCTTCGAGTTGTTTTACCAAACTGGCTTCCGTGTAACGTGGGGCGTGGCGGGTAAAACTTTCTGTGGCGGTCAGTTGGTTGAGGTGTAACAATTGCCCGATTTGCAAAGGGGGCAACATTCCCTTGGTGTCCTCATCCTCTTCGTCGTCGGTCGATTCAATATAAACTTTCAAAAAGCCATCAAACTTAATTACTTCGCCCCGAGCTACTAAGAAAGGCATTTGCGGGTCTTGGCCGGTTTGGCGCTTGTAGCCTACAGGATCAATTTTAATAGTAGCGATGGTGCGTTCTAACTGCGCATCAGCCATTTGAGAGGCAATGGCTCGTTTCCAGATTAATTCATACAGGCGTTGCTCGTTGCGGTCTTGGCTTGCCACCTGTGTATTAAAATCGGTAGGGCGAATGGCTTCGTGAGCCTCTTGCGCACTTTCAGACTTAGTTTTGTATTGGCGGGTTTGCACATACTTTTCACCATAATTTTTGGTAATTGTATCGGCTGCTTTACCGATAGCCTCTTGCGATAGCGAAGTAGAATCGGTACGCATATACGTAATTTTGCCGGCCTCATATAGTTTTTGAGCGACCGTCATCGTTTGAGCTACCGAAAATGAAAGCTTTCTGCTGGCTTCCTGTTGTAAGGTTGAAGTAGTGAAAGGCGCTGCCGGCGATTTTTTGGCAGGCTTTACCTCTAAGTTATGGATGAAATAGTTAGCCCCCATACATTTCTCCAAGAAATCTTGGGCGGCCACAAAATCTACTACTTTTTGGCTTGCTTCTGCATAGAGTGTCTTCCCTTTTTCCACATCGAACAAAGCACCGATTTTAAAAGAAGATACAGGTACAAACTTTTCGATTTCTCTTTCTCTTTCAACGATGATACGCACCGCCACCGACTGCACCCTTCCTGCTGAAAGTCCACCTTTGATTTTTTTCCACAACACCGGCGAAATTTCAAACCCTACCAATCTATCCAATATCCGCCTGGCTTGTTGCGAATTGACCAAATCATAGTCGATGGTACGAGGCTGTTGAATGGCCTTTAAAATGGCACTTTTGGTGATTTCGCGGAATACAATCCGCTTTACATCCTTATTATCGAGCTGTAGGGCTTCGTGCAAATGCCAAGAGATGGCCTCGCCCTCACGGTCGTCGTCAGTAGCTAACCAAATGGTTTGCGACTGAGCCGCCAGCTTTTTTAGCTCATCAACCACACGCTTTTTATCATCAGAAATGATATAAGTAGGCCGAAACCCGTTTTCAATATCAATGGCGTGATTGTTTTTTGGTAGGTCGCGCACGTGTCCAAAGCTCGATTTGACGATGAAATCTTGCCCTAAGTAGCCTTCTATGGTTTTTGCTTTCGCAGGAGATTCTACAATTACTAAGTTTTTAGCCATACTGAACTTGAGGTTTAACAAAAACGAGCATTTGCATCGCTTAATGCTAAAATATTTTATAGTTTTACGCACTGAGTTGC
>DMHB01000448.1 GCA_003449595.1 Microscillaceae bacterium
TGCGAGGAAATCCAAACAAACTTGTTCATACTTTTATTATTTCATACTGATTGTTTTTTGATTGAATCATTGCTATTATCATCCTTCATTTGCATATTTGTTGGGTGTTCTTTTTACTAAATTCCTACTATCATGAGTTTCCACATCAAAACCCAAGGAGAATTTCAATACATCGATGAAGGGCAAGGCGAACCACTACTATTGTTACACGGATTGTTTGGAGCGCTCAGCAATTGGGAGTTTGTGTTGAGCGAGTTTTCTCAAACACATCGTGTCATCATCCCAATGATGCCTATTTATCAAATGCCGGTGCGCTCTGCCGGATTGGAAATGCTGACCGAGTTTATTGAAGGCTTTGTCAATACGCAAAAACTGACCGGTATGACTTTATTAGGCAATTCTTTAGGAGGGCATATTGCGTTGATGTACGTACTGCGAAATCCTGAAAAAGTAAATCGCTTGATTTTAACCGGAAGCTCAGGCTTGTTTGAAAGTGCGATGGGTGGTTCTTATCCTAAAAGAGGTAGCTACGAATACATCAAGGAAAGGGTAGAATATACTTTTTACGACCCTAAAACAGCAAGCAAAGACCTTGTAGATGAGGTATTTGAAATCACCAATAGCATTCCAAAGTGTCTCAATATCGTAGCCATTGCCAAATCGGCACAAAGGCACAATATGGCCAATGAAATAACCAAAATCAAAATGCCTACGTTATTAATCTGGGGTTTGAACGACACCATCACACCACCTTCTGTAGCTTATGAATTTAACAGACTCATACCTAACTCAACCCTGCGTTTTATTGACAAATGTAGTCATGCGCCAATGATGGAACACCCAGGTAAATTCAATGTTTTGTTGCGTGATTTTTTGACCAAAAATCCCGTAGCTTCCCCTTTAGTTACTTAAAATCATCTAATCCTTTGACCCCATGTTTGCAGAAGACCTCATCAACGAAATGATTCCTCCACTCAAGCCGACTGACTCGGTTCAAAAAGCCCTCAAGTGGATGGAAGAACTGAAGTTGCATACTTTGCCAGTTGTTTCTCAAGAGAAATATCAAGGGTTGATCTCTGAAGAAATGATTTATGCTCAAGAAACCGCTCATTGGGTTGAAGACTTCAACTTGCAAAATCCAACCATTTTTGTTCAAAGCGCCCAACATTTCTTCGAAATATTGCGTGTAGCCAACAAATATAAAATGGATATGGTTGCCGTAGTAAACGACGAGGGGTACTTCCAAGGAGTAGTAACTATCAGCGATATCCTACACGCTTTTTCACAACTGAACGCCCTACACGAACAAGGTGGAATCTTAGTACTGTCGTTACAAAGCCGAGACTATTCCTTGACCGAAATCAGCCGCCTCATCGAATCGAATGGAGCTAAAATCTTAAGCACCTATATAGCCCAAGATCATTTAGACCCCAATCGGCTCAATATTACTCTGAAAATAAACCAAAACGACCTTAGTAGGATTGTGGCCACACTCGAACGATTCAGCTATAACATAGTGGCTACTTTTGAAGCCATCGACAACACCGATACAGATAAAAACCGCTTAGAATTGCTTTTCAAATATTTAGACATCTGATTTGTGTAAGGGTTTGTTTGGGTTTGCTTAACTTGCATCCCGAAAACTCAGGGATAATTCCTGAAACAATCAAATGAAATTTGCAATTCACGGCAGAACATTTAAAAAAGAAGTCGAACCCTACATCGTTCAGTTGTTCAATTTATTGGACAAACACGCTGTCGATTGCCAAATTTCGGCGCAGTTAGCCGAATTCTTAGAGACTACCTCTCTCAAAAATATGTCCTGTCGTATTTATGGCGAAGGACAAGCCCCCCGCGATGCCGATTTCTTCATTAGTTTAGGAGGCGATGGTACTTTGTTAGAAACGGTAACCCACGTAGGTGCTTCCGAAACCCCCATCATTGGAGTAAACACAGGTAGGCTTGGTTTTCTGGCAACCACAGCCCCCGAGCAGATCGAGGAAATGATCAAACACCTCCTTCACGGATATTATCAGATAGATCCTCGTGCCTTGATCAGGGTAGAAGCCGATGCCGATTTGTTTGGCAACACCAATTTTGGCCTTAATGACTTTACCATTACCAAGAGGGATACCGCCTCTATGATTACAGTTCATACCTATATCGATGGCGAATATTTAAACTCCTATTGGGCTGATGGATTGATTGTTGCCACCCCTACAGGCTCTACCGGTTATTCGTTGAGTTGTGGCGGACCAGTCGTGCTTCCGCAATCCAATAACTTTGTTATTTCGCCGGTTAGCCCTCATAACCTGACTGTGCGCCCTTTGATTGTATCTGACAGTAGCACCATTTCATTTACGATTGAAGGAAGAAGCCATAATTTTTTAGTTTCTTTAGATTCGCGGTCGAAGGTAATTGATGGTAGCACACAAATTGCTGTCAGAAAAGAAGAATTCAAAGCAAAATTGGTTAAATTTCGAGAAGATTATTTTTTAAATACACTCCGAAAAAAATTAAATTGGGGTTTCGACGTTAGGAATTAAACTTGTATTTAAAAATTGATTGAATCGATTTTCATTGAAAATTATTTTACTTGTTACATATGATGATGCTCCAAGCTATGAAAGATGGATTCCAAGTCAAAAGACAAATTGGCGCTACATTAGGCATATTATTGTCTTTACTATTGCACGCCAATTGGGTGGAAGCA
>DMHB01000358.1 GCA_003449595.1 Microscillaceae bacterium
CGCGAAGCCATCCTCAAACTGCTCGACAACCCCAGAGGCAGACAAGCCCTCAGCCTCGAAAAGCTCGCCCAAACTTTGCAAGACACTACTTTCGTGAAAGGTTTTTGGCAATTTGAAACCCCTTCGCCCACGCTGAAATACACCCGCAGAGCGCTTTACTCGGGCGAGCAAATTCTGTTTTTGAGCAACACCGCCGCCACCTCCGACGACATCGCCATCCGCCCCCGAGCGCCCTTCAAACAATACTTTTGGCTCGACCCGATGACCGGCAAGGTGTATCAGGCTAAGCCCGACAAAAATGGATTTTTGCGGCGGCGGCTCGAAAAGTACGAATCTACTTTGCTGCTTTGCGGACAGCCCGACTATTTTTTGGATGGCAAGCCTGCGCTGCTTGCTTGGAACCGCCCCCGCCAAATGGTGGACAGGGTAGCCATACAAGGCTGGAAACTCACAGTGCCGACAGAAGAAACAGAAAGTGGAGTGGTCAATTTGGGCACGTTGGCCAAGTTGGTAGATTGGCGCACCCAAGCCGCCCTCAAATACCTGCGCGACCCGGGCATTTATGTAGCCGAGTTCGATTTGAATGCTTTAGACACAGCACGCTGGCATTTTTTGGATTTGGGCGAGGTGTATTTCACAGCCCAGATAAACCTGAATGGCCAAAATTTGGGGCAGGTGTGGCATTATCCCTATCGCAAAGAAGTAAGCCAATACCTCAAGAAAGGCAAAAATCGATTAGAAATAACCGTAAAGCCTTCGTGGCTGAATTACTGGATTGGCCAAGCCAAAAAGGGCAGCACGATTTACAAGCATTTCCGCCGCCGCGAGCAAGACCTGTTGCCTGCCGGATTGTTGGGGCCGGTTTGGCTGCAAATAATGCGTTGAAACAAAACCCTTCGACAAGGTATTACTTATGGATAGCATTTGTAGCGCTTTTGGTGTATTGGCAAAGAATTAATAGCTTTGCCTAATTTTTATTGAATTTTTCAACAACACTAAATACTCATTTTTTAAGTTCCTTTTAATTACAATTCATTTATGGCTGAACAAACATTAACGCCTATTACAGTAGCCCACGGCGACGGAATTGGTCCTGAAATTATGGATGCAACCCTCCGCATCATCAAGGCTGCCGGTGCGCGCATCTTAGAAGAGACCATCGAAATCGGTGAAAAAGTATATCTCAGAGGCAATACAGCAGGCATTGAGCCTGGCGCTTGGGAATCGCTACGCCGCACTAAGGTATTCCTCAAAGCCCCTATCACAACCCCCCAAGGAGGCGGTTTTAAAAGTTTGAATGTAACCACCCGCAAAATGCTGGGGCTTTATGCCAACATCCGCCCTTGCGTATCGTACCACCCGTATGTAGATACCAAGCACCCTGTGATGGATGTGGTTATCATTCGTGAAAACGAAGAAGATTTGTATGCCGGTATCGAGCACCAGCAAACGCCTGAAGTGGTGCAGTGTTTGAAGCTCATCACCCGTCCGGGCACTGAGAAAATTATCCGTTATGCTTTTGAGTATGCCCGCCAATATGGCCGCAAAAAAGTAACCTGCTTTGCCAAAGACAACATTATGAAGCAAACCGATGGTTTGTTCCATGCTGTTTTCGACGAAATAGGTGCCGAATATCCTGAGTTAGAAAAAGAGTTTTGGATTGTGGACATTGGTGCAGCCAAATTGGCCGACAGCCCCGAAACCTTCGACGTAATCGTAATGCCTAACTTGTATGGCGATATTTTGTCGGATGTTGCCGCACAAATTGCCGGGTCAGTAGGTTTGGCTGGTTCTGCCAACATTGGTGCCGAAGTCGCGATGTTTGAAGCCATCCACGGGTCTGCCCCACGCCGCGCCGGTCAAAACTTAGCCAATCCTTCAGGTTTGTTGTTGGGAGCTATCCAAATGTTGGTACACATTGGCCAAGGCGATATAGCCGACAAAGTACACAACGCTTGGTTGAAAACATTGGAAGACGGCATCCATACTTACGACATTTTCAAAGAAGGCGTAAGCTCTGAAAAAGTAGGTACTAAAGAATTTGCAGATGCCGTAATCGCACGCATCGGCCAAAAGCCTTCTAAACTCAAGCACGTTGACTATTCGACTGCCAAAGAAGCCATCAAGGTAACCTTGAAGCCTGCCAAGCCAGTAAAAATGGAAACCATTGGGGTAGATATTTTTGTGTATTGCGACGATCGCGATGCCAACAAAATAGGCAATGCCCTAAGCCCTATCACTACGGCTGGCGGTTTGCACTTGTCAATGATCACCAACCGTGGTGTAAAGGTTTATCCTGACGGTTTGCCCGAAACTTTCTGCACCGACCACTGGCGCTGTCGTTACAAAACCGATAAGGATGTTAGCTATGCCGACATCATCGAGCTGCAAACCAAAGTAACCCAAGCCGGGTATAAAATCATCAAAACAGAAAACTTGTGCCGTTTCGATGGCGTAGATGTTTTCTCTGCCGGTCAGGGAGCTTAAACAGCCTTTTTAGATAATTTAAAGCCTACTCATTGCTTCGGCAGAGTAGGCTTTTTTGTTTGCTGTGAGATCTCCAAATAACGTAGCCGGATGTTACTTCCCCCCACCGGCAATCTTTTCAAACAAGGCTTGGTATTGTTGCGCCACCACTCCGGGGGCATATTGCTGCCGGATGATGGGGGCCAATTGTTGGGCTTCTGCCGTGAAATGGCTCAATTTATCGTATATAAAAGCCATGCGGGTGGCTACTTCGTTGACATTCATCGGGTCTTCGATGTACTGTGCTTTGTACAAAGTTACTTCATGCAAAGAGGTGCGCCGCGAAGTAAGCACCGGCTTGCCAAAGCTCATTGCCTCGACGGCGGGCATTCCAAACCCTTCAAACAACGAAGGAAATACAAAAAATGCGCAATGGGCATATAGACTACCCAAGTTTACGTCATCTATAAAGCCGGTCTGAATGATAGCCGGATTGCCACTGATCAGCTCTTGCAGTTGGGTAGAATACTGGGCATACTTTCCGCCTTTCAGCGAATCGGTCAATTGTCCGACCAATACCAACCGCAACTCCGGATATTTGGCTTGTATTTGCTCGAAAGCCTTCACCAAGGTCAGCGTGTTTTTGTGGGGATACATAGCCGCCACCGACAAAATATACGGAAACGGGAAAGGCTTAGCGCTGCCTTGTTCTTCGACGATTTGAAACCGGCTCAGCCAATCAATAGGATTGGGAATGACGTGCAACTTGTGGGCATATTTGTCGCCATAGACCCGCAAAAAATCATTGCGCACAAAATCTGAAATACAGACAATGGCTTGCGAACGACGCAGTGCGTGCCCGTGTGCAAAGGTTTGCCAAGCGCGCCAACGCCGATGAAAAAACTCGGGATAATGCCGAAACTGCAAATCGTGGATGGTCGTAGCGATGCCTACTTGGCTACCAGTTGGGTAGAGGGGTGCGAGGTAATTAGGGCAAAACAATACATCTTTATGCTTAAAATGTGCCTTGTCTAAGGTAGGAAGCACCAAATCGTACCACGTCCGGCTGACATTCAACTGGAAATAGCGCCGCTCAAACTGATAAATAATGGGCGGAAAACGCGTCTTGAAGGCTTGGTTCAGCCATATTTCGACCTGAGGGGCATAGCCGTTTTCGGCAAACCCACGCAAAAGGTTATACAAATACTGCTCAGTGCCTCCGATTTGCCCCGGATAAATGTATAGCCCCGTAATAAGTACTTGAGGATGTTTGACTTGCATTTACTTACAAAACTAAAAAGTTTGTGCGAGTTTAAAATTTTTTATATTTACTGAACATTCAATAAAATAAATTCGTTTAGCTGCTAAAAGCCTGTTTCAAGAATGCCTCTCCAAAAAGTAAGCAAAGAAGAACTCATCAAAAAAGTACTCCCTATTTTCAAGCAAAAAGGGTATCACAACGCTACGATGTCTGAATTGGCGCAAGCCTGCGGGGTACGCAATGCGCTATTTTACTATTATTTCAAAGACAAAGAAGACCTGATGGCCGAGGTATTGCAATTTTTCAAAACACGCTCCACCCAAAAACTCAAAGCAATGGTCGAGGATCAAGACCTCAGCTTGGGCGAAAAAGTGCAGGCATTTGTCCAATTTTTAGAAGGAGCTTATTTAGGCAGCTTCAATGGCTGTATTATGGCCAATATTTCGCTGGAAACCGCCTTTGACGAGCCAGCTTTCCTCCCGATTTTAAAGTCTTTTTTTGATGATTGGATAGCAAGTATGAGCACGTTGTTTTTACACAAGTTTCAGCCCGAAATAGCCCGCGAAATGGCCGAAGCCACGGTACAAGACATAGAAGGGGGCATCTTACTGATGAAACTATACAAAGACAAACATTATTTGGAAAAGGCGCTCAACCGGTTTGTAAAACTATTGGCTTAACCCCTTGATTTGAACAACTAACAACAACATGAACGCAATACAAATTCATCGATTTGGTTCGCCCGAGGTGCTGGAATGGAACAGCCTGCCCGACGAACAACCCAAGCCCTTCGAAGTAGCCGTGCGCATCCAAATGGCGGCCCTCAACCCAAAAGATGCCTTGGTGCGGAAAGGAAAATTTACGCTGTTTACCGGTAAAAAATTCCCGCAAAGGTTAGGACACGATTTTGCAGGCGAGGTGGTGGCTACAGGAAGCCAAGTGAAAGACCTATCCATTGGCGATAAAGTTTTTGGGATGATCAACAGCTGGAAAGCCGGTGCTTATGCCGACCGCATCGTAGTGCCCGCCCAAGAAATTGCCCGAATGCCCTCCACAATGTCGTTCGAGCAAGGGGCGGCCATTCCGTTGGCAGCCTTAACAGCCCTGCAAGCGTTGCGCGATTTGGGCAAACTAAGCCCCGGGCAGTCGGTATTTATCCACGGTGCGTCGGGCGGAGTGGGTACTTTTGCCGTCCAAATTGCCAAATTATTAGGCGCTACGGTTACCGCTACCAGCAGCTCTGCCAACCACGCTTTGCTACGCGAACTGGGCGCAGACGAGGTATTGGACTATGCCCACGACGACCTGTTCAAAGATAAAGGGCGTTATGCTGTTTTCTTCGATGTGTTTGGCAACCAATCTCTGCAAAAAACTGCCCCCATCCTGCAAAAGAAAGCACTTTATATCAGTACCATTCCCAGCCTAAGCATTGTACAACAGGTTTTTACAACCTACTTTTCGAGCAAAAAAGTAAAATTGGTAGTGGTTAAGTCCAACCGCACCGACTTAGACTGGTTAGCCCAACAGTTTGAAGCCGGGAAGCTGCGCGCCATCATCGACCAGGTTTTTCCTATCGAACAAGTAGCCGAGGCGCACCGTGCGCTGGAAACCAAACGCACCAAAGGCAAAATCTTATTACAAATACCGCCAGCCCAAAACTGATGAATGTCATAGCAGCATTCAACCATAGGGCGTATTTTAACCGCAATTATTTTACCTTAACAATATGGAACCGCAAAAAGAAAATCTTTACCGCTTGCTGAGCAACCAAGAGGTGCTGAGGCGTGTAGCGGATGCAAACCAGTGCTACCCCGACGAAAAGGTAGCAGAAGCCGCCATCGAGTTTTATTTGGAAGAATTGTTTGGAATGACCTTAGACTTTGACAATGTGCAACAAATTTTGGCCGAAATAATGCTCAAACACCGCCGCTTGCGCGAAGAATAAACGTGCGCCGGTCGTAGCCGAAGCGGGTGGCGATTTGCCCCCGCTTTTATTTCATCTATGAATTTACTGAATGTTCAATAAAATAAAATCATCTATTTTACCCTTATGTCCCTCAGAACAAGAACCATCCAATGGGAAGATCCACAAATTGGCGCTTCCAAAGCACAACAAATGTCAGGATTGGAATATTTAGAAGCCATCCGCGCCGGCGAAATTCCGGCTGCCCCTATTTCCCAATTGGTAGAAATGGGCTTCGAGTCGCTTGAAAATGGCAAAGTGGTTTTTACATTCCAACCCGCCGAATATTATTACAACCCGATTGGCTCAGTCCACGGGGGAGTCATCGCTACCCTGCTCGACTCGGCGATGGGCTGCGCCGTACACAGTACCCTGCCCGCAGGCAAAGGCTACACGACTTTAGAGTTCAAAATCAACTACTTGAAGTCGGTAACCCAAGCCACTCCGCTGCTTTATGCCGTTGGGTTGGTGTTGAACAAAGGCAGCCGGACAGCCTTGGTAGAAGCCAAATTGCAAGATGCCGAAGGGAAAGTGTATGCACAAGCATTAGGCACTTGCTTGATGCTCTGATAAACTGATTAGCGAACGAAACGCAACTATACTTATGCAAAAAATTCAAGTAACAACTTCAGACAACTACCCCCTCTCGGCTACTTGGTTCGAACCAACCCAAGCCAACGCTAAGGTCTTGCTTATCAGCAGTGCTTTGGGGCTAAAACAACAGTTCTATGCAGATTTTGCGCAGTTTTTTGCCGACTACGGCTACCACGTTTATACCTACGACTACCGTGGCATTGGCGAGTCGAAGCCTGCCGAAGGTATCCGCTCTATGCGCACTGTGCTGAGCGACTGGGGTACTTTAGATTTTCCGGCGATGGCTGCCTATATTCAAGCCCAACATCCCAACCAAAAATATTACCTCATTGGCAACAGCTTTGGGGGCAACTGTTTAGGAATGAGCGAAGCCTCCTCCCTTTTTACAGCCTTTGTAACCGTCGGCGCACAGCACGGCTACTGGCGCTTGTTTTGGAAAAATAAACAACCCCTGCTTTTTGTATTTTGGTATTTGCTTATTCCTATCCTGAGCCGTGTATATGGTTATTTTCCCTCGCGTTTGGTAGGCATTGGCGAAGATCTCCCGAAAGGGGTTGCCTTAGAATGGGGCAAGTTTTGTAGGCATCCGCAGTGGGTTTTTGCCTTTTTGCCCGAACACAAAAATTACTATCCAACCTTAGCAAAGCCTATCTTGGCCATTAGCTTGGCCGACGACTACCAAGCTCCCCAAAGAGCCGTAGATAAGCTCCACACCGAAGGCTATCAAAAAGCCCAAGTAGAGCGGCTACACCTGCACCCAAGCGAAATAGGTGCGAAAAGCATAGGCCATTTTGGCTTTTTCCGCAAAAAATTCAAAGAATCGCTCTGGCCTTTAGCGCTCCAATGGTTCGAAAAACATTAACTCAATTTTCAACAATTTACTCAACAAAACAGTGGAAAAACCCTCTTCTTTGCGATCCTTTCTGACCACTTCGTTGGCAGAAGCCTTGTCCAAATTAACCCCAGATACCGCTCCAACTTGGGGCAATATGCAACCCCAAGATATGATAGAGCACTTGGTGGGGGCTGTAAAATTTTCGTATGGCAAACCCTTCGACCCTGCCAAAACCGTACACGATACGCAGAAACAATACAAGCAGTTTTTGATTTTAAACGAGGCACAGCCTTTTCCACAAAACCTCAAAAGCCCTGCCTACACCAACGGCCTTCCTCCACACCAATTTGCCGATTTAGAACAAGCCAAACAAGCCCTACACAAGGCCATAGCCGATATGTATGCGTATATGGATTTGCCCGAAAACCAAGACAAGGTGCATTTTAATATGGCTTTTGGGACACTGAATAATGCAGAGGTTGAAATTTTTCACTGGAAACATTTTACCCACCACCTCAAGCAATTTGGGCTGATAGCCTAAGGCAGTAGGTATTTTTTGTAGATCATAGAAGCCGCCCGCGTGCAGACGGAGTGGGTTAATCGCTCATCCCGCCGGGGTGGCTTTCATAGGATCTGCCCATCGCTGTAGCCAAGCGTCGAGGCGGATAAGCACACCCAGTCCTGCCGCCAGCAAGGTTGCTGTAACTATCATTGGGTGGTTGAAATAATCGAAACGTAGATATTGCCCTAAGCTACTCCCTGCCGAAGCAGTCATACTGAGGTAAATGCTGCCGCCATATACCAAGGCCAAGCAAACCGCTATGCCTGTGAGTGCTTGCCACACATACCGCTTCGACGAAGGGGCTGCCACCGCTTGTGGCTTCGGCAATGCCTGAATTTGTTGCATCAACTGATCCTCAAAATGAGGCGCATCCCAAGGAATAGGCATATGTTGGGGGATGGCTTGGCGCAAAAAAGCATCAAAAACTTCATTTTCCTTGTTGTTCATAACCATTCGTTGATTTCGGTTTTTAACAATTTACTCAAAATACCTTGTAATTTCTGACGGGCGCGGTGGACTTTTACTTTGGCCAAGTTTCGACCGATGCCGGTAATGTGTTCAATTTCTTCCATATTTTGCTCTTGCAAGTAATATAAAGTAAGCAATACTTGGTCTTCGGACGATAATTTTGCCATCGCTACCTGCAAATAATGCTTTTGCTCGTCTGCCGAAAGTTGCGCCAAGGTGCTGCTTGACTCTCCTTCGGGCAGCGTTTGGTGGTCGATGTCGCTGCTGCTATATGAAGGGTTGCGCTGTTGTTGTTTGCGTTTGTTGAGCGACAAGCGATGCGTAATTTGGTAAAGCCAAGTCGAAAACTTGCACTGCCGCTGAAAAGTAGCCAACTGCTGGTAAGCCTTCAAAAAACTGTCTTGAGCCACTTCTTCGGCATCTTCGCGGTTGTTCAAAATCTTGTACGCCAGTTGATATACCAACGATTTATAAGCAGCAATCAAAGGCCGAAACGCATCAGGGCTACCTGACAACACCTGATCTATCAATAAAAACTCTTCCGTTTGCCGCATATCTAATTACAATCATTGAACTACAACTTAGACAACACCCCAAGTTGCTTGGTTACAAAAGTTTTTTTGACCCCGTGCAACCGGTCGGGCCGATGGGTTGTCTAAGGAACAAAAGCAAACAATACTACTTCAAACTATTGATTATGGAAAAGCTTGAATTCTTCTCACTCATCGCTACTTTTAGTCCTATTTTATTGGCCAGTGCTTTCTTCGGCTTTCGATTGGTCAAAGACCTTGCCCACGAAGAAATAAAAAAAATATATACTGCTGCTGCCAAGCGTTGGCTATGCTATTATGTAGGCGGACTTTTATTGCTATCAGGAATTTACTGGTTTGCGGGTTGCGACAAGCCAACCACACCTTTGCTGGGGGCTAAAAATACGGCTCCGGCCTATGCCAACATCATCCATCTTTGAAAAATAAATGCCCCCTCTTGCTTCGTAACCACTCCAATCAGCTTAGCGCTGATTTTTTTTTGCCCTTTTGTTACCAACCTCCAGCAGCGGTTGTCCAAGTAGTATCATTTCAAATTTCAATACAAAACAATACCATACATTATGCATATTCACGAAATATTAATCCCGATTACTCTTTTTTGCTCCATTGCAGCAGTAGCCCTTATGTTTATCGTTGGCCGACACAAAGAACGCATGTATATGATTGAGCGCGGCGTGAGTGCGCAAATTTTTGAGCAAGCAGCCAAGCGTTCGGTTTACAACAGCCTCAAATATGCCCTGCTGATGATTGGCTTTGCCATTGGGTTGCTTTTAGGTGAACTGCTACGCCTCAAAGCTCAAATGGAACCCCCGGTTGCTTATTTTTCTATGATTTTATTGTGGGGCGGCCTTAGTTTGTTGTTGTTTTACATCCTACAGCGCTATTTGATGGCGCAAGATGCTCATAAGGAAGCCGCCTTCCAAGAGGCATAACTTTCCTGATGGCCAATCGCACCACCTCTTTATCAAACACTTTGCCAACAAGGCAAGGTGTTTTTGTTTTTAGCATTCTTCTCGAAGCCCTTTTTGAAAATACGCAGAATGCCTTAATTTTACGGAGGGTTTACCTAAACAGCCCTTCTTAAAAAGGTAGGAATGCTATGTTGAAACTTATTTTTTGCCTGTCGTTTTCTTTGTCTGTTGCGGTAATCCAAGCGCAAAACCACCAAGGCGTTCAGCAGCTTACGCCCCAAGTGCCCCTCATTGTGGACGATCTGCTTCCCGATTTTTGTAGCTACCCCCGGCAAGAAGGTGCTGAAATCACACATTTGGTTATGCACTTTTGCAGCGATGCCGTCATCAATCCTGAAAATCCCTACCAACTGCACAGAATCCGCGAAATTTTTACTGAGTTCAAAGTGTCTGCCCATTACCTCATCGACCGCCAAGGCAATATCTACCGGCTTGTGCCCGAAGCCCGAGCTGCCAAACACGTAAGCTATGGCCAACTCCCCAACCCGCCCTACCATCGCGACAAGCTCAACCACTACGCCATCGGCATCGAACTTATGGGCATCGGGACAACCGCCGAAATGATGCCTTTTCAGATTTACCAAGCCCACTACAACCGCATCGCCCCCGAGCATATTGGCTTCACTGCGGCGCAGTACCAAAGCTTAGTGGGTTTGTTT
>DMHB01000158.1 GCA_003449595.1 Microscillaceae bacterium
TTCGCTACGCAGTTTGCTCAACAAGCGTAAGATTTCTAGTAAAGCCACACCAAGGTAAGCATCAGGCTGAAAGAAACATACCATTCCATATATTTAGGAAGCTGCGCATCGCTGAATTGTTTAATGTCGTCAAAATCAATGATAAGATTTAGAGAGGCAACTCCTACTACAATCAAGCTGAAAACAATGCCTACCCAGCCACTTGCGTGAATCATCGGAATATCAGTTCCGAAAAATCTCAAAATAAAACTCACCAAATAAACAAAGGCAATCGAAGCAGTAGCAATAAAAATGATGGTTCTAAATTGCTCATTTGCTTGAATAAAGCCTGTTTTGTAGGCCATCAGCATCAGGAAGAAGACACCCATCGTTAGCATAACAGCCTGCATCACGATACCGGGATAAACTGCATTCATCAATTGTGAGACAGCGCCTAAAACCAACCCTTCCAAAATAGCATACAATGGGGCTGTATAAGGAGAACTAGCAGGGCGGAAAATGGTAATCAGGGCTGTGATAAATCCCCCGATTAGCCCTAACATCAGAAGCGCTAAGCCCGATCCTGTGCCTGTTGTCATTTGATACCAGGTATATCCGGCTGAGGTAGTCAAAATAGCAAGCATAATGAACGACTTATTAACAGCACCGTCGATGGTCATTACACCGGTAGATTGGTTAGCTTGTCCAGCAAGGGATTCAAAGGCGCCTAAGCTTGGATTTGAACTGTGCATATTGTTTCTAAAATTTAGTTGATGTACAATGTTAAAGATTACAATTGGAAAAACGAAAATATAAACTCGAAAGTTCTACTGCGTTTTGAGTTGTTGACTTTGTCTTGTAACTTTCGTTCAAACTGTGTGGCAAATCGAATTTTCTATTTTGAGTAAGGTGTTTTCTTTTTTTTCAGCGTTATATACAAATAGGTGCAATATCCTTTTCGCATCTGCTGAGGCTGCCTTGCGCTCGAAAGTTCAATTTGTAGGTAGATTATTCATCTGGGTTATTGGCTTACTTGTACTGTTGGCTGCTTCAACCCCTGTATGGAGTCAGCCGGTTCTCATCAATCAAATCAAAATAAACAGAAATATTGCTCCCTCTGCTTTTTATTTGGATGATATTGGCGGCCAAATGACCATCGAGCAAATCGAGCAACCTTCAGTTCAAAATAAATTTGTGCCTTATCAAGCACGTACCACCCATTCGCAAATCAACCCAAATAGGGCGCTTTGGATTAAATTAGATATCCAAAACCAAATGGATGCCTCCTATTTTATAGAAATTGTTTCACTGCGCTACGACTCTCTTGCCTTTTTTAGTTTCGATCCCATTACCAATCGTTGGAAAAAAATAGCATATAGCGGTTTGCAAACGTATCGCCAACGAAACTATAAGTGGATTTACCAATTGTTTGAAGTGCAACCAAACAGCCATAGGACATACTACTTTAGGTTGAGAAGCCATCATTCATTAGATTTTCAGATTAACTTACTTGACTACAGCAATTTTTTAGACAAAGTCATCAATAAGTCTTATTTATATGGCTTGTACTATGGTTTTGCTTTTTTGGTAGTGTTGTTTGGTTTTTTGATTTATTTATCGACGCGTCTTCCTATTTATCTCTATTATACTTGTTCTATTTTGGGGGCAGCATTAGGCTTAATGGCTTTGTCAGGACATGGATTTGTCATTCTATGGCCTAACCTGCCAATCCTGAATTATTACTTTGTAAGCATCGTAGCCCTTTCATACCTGCCCAATTTATGGTTCACGGTTCATTTTTTGAAACTACATTCACACCACAAACCCTTGGCCTGGATAGCAGCCATATTTCCTGTGTTGTCAACAGCCACAGTAGTAGCAAACATATTAGGAAGTGTAACCATTTCTACCAGTTTGGCCTTGTTCACCATTTCTTCATTTGCTGCGTTTAGCCTTTTTGCCTCACTTTATTGCTATTTGAAAGGCGATACTTTATCAAGGTATTTTGTGTTTGGCTGGATCAGCTTTTTACTCAGCATTCTGGTTGTAGCCCTTTATTTTTACAAATTAGTGCCTTATTTCCCTGGAATAAATGAGTTGCTTTTCATTGGCTCGGGTTTAGACATCCTATTTATCAGTTTTGCAGTCGCGCAATTTATAAAACAACAGACCAAAGAAAAACAAGAGTTGGAAGAGGCCGCCATTCATTTTATGAAAGAATCGCAAGAAATGTTAGAAGTTCAAAACCAGACCTTAGAGCGGTTGGTCAATGAGCGAACCGAAGAAGTGCAAACTCAAAACGAAGAATTGGCTCAAAGCCGCGACGAATTAATGGCGCAACGCGAACATCTGGAAAGCCAAAATCAAATCATCGAGAGTCAGTATGAACAACTCAAAACGTTGAGCGAAAATTTAGAAAAAATAGTAGAAGAGCGCACCAAACAATTGTCTGAGACTAACCACACGCTGATACAGCAAAATATACAGTTAGAACAATTTGCTTATATCATTGCCCATAACCTGCGCGCGCCGGCAGCGCAATTATTAGGACTGAGCAATATTTTTGATTATAATACTGCACACGCTCCGCAGGATGTTGAATTGATTCGGCTTATCAAACAATCGAGCGATGACTTGATGCAAGCCATCCACGATTTGGATGAAATTTTGGAAATTAAAAAAGGCGGGCAATATACTTTTGAATGGATAGATCTGGAAACAGTTACCGAAGAGGTAATAGCAGCCTTGGAGCAAGAAATTGAAGAGTCAAAAGCCATT
>DMHB01000320.1 GCA_003449595.1 Microscillaceae bacterium
CATAAAAATAATCGCCTCCCAAAACGCCATAATTGGTGGCGATGGTTTTGGCTGCATCTGCAATCATAGGATAGGTAACACCGGCAATGCCTCCTTTGTCGCGTGGGGTATTTATCCATGCTTTGTGGGTTTCTTCGGTGTCGGTAGAACAAGACACGACCACAGCGCCACGTTTTTCGAAATCGGCCAATCGGTCTTGGAAAGCCCACATTTCGCTGGGGCAAACACCAGAAAAATCTTTAGGGTAAAAGAACAAGACTACATAATTTTTGCCCAAATATTGGCTGAGCGAAAAATCTTTGGCTACATCCTTGCCATTTAAAACGGCAGTAGCGGCAAACTCAGGGGCTTTTTTTAGAACTAAACTCATAGTTTGTAGGGTTTGAAAAAAATAAATAAGGGTTTGTAATCAGAACTACAAACTTATCAACTTGTTGAAGTATAAAAAAGTTAAATATAAGCGCTATCGGTCAAAACTAAGTCTTTTGCCTTGCATACTTTCGTCTAATTGCCCATCGGCCCAAGCCAAATGACCCGAAACGATGGTGTGTGTAATGGCTGAATGAAAAGTAGTACCTTCCAAAGGCGACCAGCCACATTTGTAAAGCAGCCCAGCCTTATTTACTTCGGTAGTGCGGTTCAAATCGAAAAGCGCCAAATCTGCCCAATAGCCTTCTCGGACAAAGCCACGTTCTTCAATTTGGAAGCAAATGGCTACATTATGACACATTTTCTCTACGATTTGCTCCAAGCTAATCATCCCGTTGTAATGGTGTTCGAGCATCATATTGAGCGAAAACTGAATGAGCGGCAAGCCTGCCGGAGCGCTCCAATAAGATTGTTGTTTTTCTTCCCAAGTGTGCGGGGCGTGGTCGGTAGCAATTACATCGATGCGGTTGTCCAGAAGTGCTTTCCATACGCCTTGGCGGTGTTGCGCGCTTTTGATGGCCGGATTGCATTTGATTAAAAATCCCAGCCGCTCGTAATCTTCCGATGAAAACCATAAGTGATGTACGCAAGCTTCTGCCGTAATGCGTTTTTCGGCCAAAGGGATGGTGTTGTCGAAAAGCGAGGTTTCTTCGGCTGTGCTGATGTGCAAAACGTGGAGGCGCGCATTGTGTTTTTTGGCCAAATTGGTAGCAATTGTTGAAGATTTGAGGCAAACTTCTGTGTTGCGTATTTCGGGATGTTGCATCGCCTTCACGTGGTCGCCATAGATTTGTTTGTAGTTGGCCGAGTTTTCGCGGATGGTAGGCTCGTGCTCGCAGTGGGTAGCAATCAGCATATCGGCGCGGCTGAAAACCTTTTCTAAAATGGCTTCATTATCGACCAACATATTGCCCGTAGAGGCACCCATAAATATTTTGATGCCGCAAACAGATTTAGGGTCTGTTTTGAGCACTTCCTCTAAGTTATCGTTTGAAGTACCCATAAAAAAAGAGTAATTGGCCAAAGAGGTCTTTTTCGCAATTTTGTATTTGTCTTCCAATAGCTTCTGTGTCAGTGCATTGGGTACAGTATTGGGCATTTCCATAAAAGTAGTAGTGCCGCCTACTACACCAGCGCGGGCTTCGTGGGCAATGTCGGCTTTGTGGGTAAGGCCGGGTTCGCGGAAGTGTACTTGGTCGTCAATAACACCGGGCATTAGGTATTGCCCTGCCGCATTGATTTCGATTTTAGCCCCTCGAAAGCTGATTTGAGGCGCTATTTTTTCAATTCTTCCTTTTCGGATAAGTACAGCGGTGGTGATGATTTTCCCTTCGTTGATCAGTTGGGCATCGTGTATTAAAATGGTTTTCATATAGTGGGTTTAACGGTTATTTGAGTGGAATGTCGAGCGTACCTTCTTTCCAGTTAGAACGAATAGCAATGTTTCTTTTCGCACATTGTTCAGTTAAAGAGTTGATAATGAATGGGTTGTTTGAGTTGTCAAGCAGGATAGCTTTTGTAGGTTTAAATTTTTCAGGCAGTTTATTTAGCGCGTTTTCACGGATAAGCCAATAGTCCCAAGGTTGGTGTTGCATCAAAGCATCCCATTCTTCAGGGCGGAGGCGTTGTTGGACGACCAGCAAGCGCTTCGAGCCAATGTATAAAAGTAGGACTTTTTCCTGCCATTTTTTGAGTTGGAGCGCTGGGTGGCTTATTTCCTCGTCCCAAGTATAAATACTATCTTGTTGAATTCCAAGCCTGTCATATTGCTGGTTCAGGCGTTTTTGCAGGGCAGGCGAAAGGCTATCGCTCCACAAGAAAGCCTTACGGCCTATCACAAGCCCCATAGCTGACGATTTGGGTGCATCAAGTAAGAGCAGCCGTACCTGCTGCTGGGTCTGGATTATGTTGTTTATTTGGGAAACCGTCAACAAACAAGCAAGCGCAATTGTGATTTTTAGGTAAACCATTTCTCTGCGTGCCCAAAGCATCGAAAAAGATAAAATAGTGCCAACAATCACCCAAAATTCCCAAGGTTGGATACACAGGCCGTCGGTCATTGCGCCGGGTAGTTGTTCTATTCCAAAAATCAACTGGTTCATCAGCCACAAACTATACTGCAGCGCCAAGCCCAAGTAAGTATTGAGCCAAGGCACTTCTGCCAAAGCCAAAAAGGCCAGCCCTAAGTACAAAGCCACCGTAGAAACGGGCAGCACCACCACATTGGAGAGCAGGAAATAGTTGGGAAACTGGTGAAAATAATAAATCCCCAAAGGAAAAGTGGCCAAGGTAGCGGCGATAGACACACAGATAATTTGCCAGAAATAATCGACCACCCGCCACCGTGTGCTGTCCCAAAGTTGGTAAATCGGCGGATAAAAATAGACTATGCCCAATACGGCCACATACGAAAGCTGGAAACCGACCGAATATACCAGCCAAGGGTCGTAAAGCAGCAAAGCAAAGGCAGAAAGTGCCAAGGTGTTGTAAATTTGCGTCCTTCGCGAAAAAGCTTGCCCAATGGCCACGATGCTAAACATCAGTACGGCGCGCAATACCGATGCCGACAAGCCTGTTACAAAAGCATAAAACCACAAAAAAGTAACTACAAAACCGGCAAAATACACCTTACCTCCTTTCAGCGGTTTGAGCCAGCCCAACAACAATTTCAAGACATAGAAAATAAGCCCTACGTGCATACCCGACACCGCCAGCACGTGCATAGTGCCTGTATTGGAATAAGCCTGTACAATTTCATCGTCTAACCCCTCTTTCACGCCCAAAATCAATGCACTGGCCAGCCCGGCTTCTTGTGAGGTAAGCACAAATTGCTGAAAAGCTTGGTTGCAATACGTGCGTGTCGCGATAGCCCAACGCATCACCCTGTTGGGAGGCTGAAAATCTATTTTTTTGAAATCGGTGGGTCGAAGGTAGTGTTGGTGATAAATATTTTGGCAGCGCAACCACCGAGCAAAATCAAAATCGTTGGGATTCGACTTCCCTTGTACGGGCTGCGGTTCGCCTTGAATGATGAGCACATCGCCATACTGCGCCTGCACACTTTGTGAAGCATCTTTGCGGACATATATCTGCACTTTGCCGGTGGCTTTGAGCCAAGCGCTATCGGTACGCAAGGCGGTTAGCGACACCTCGAAAGAATAGGTTTTGGGATGCGTTTGTACTGCCGAAACAACCGTAGCACGGTAATAGTCAATGCTGTTTTTTTGATGGACGAGGTGCGCAGGGTGATAAATTGCTGTATTGGTTTCGACCCGATAGACACCAGCCGCAAAACAAAAGGCAAATCCCAACAAACCCCACAACCAAGCAAATCGGTAACGCTGCCGGTGCAAGGCTGTAAATAATGTAGCATATACGATTGCCAAGGCTAACAACAACCAAAAACCATTGGCAAACCGCCATTGGTAATGGGTGCTGCATACAATACCCAATATCAGAAAAAATAAAGGTCGCACAAAGGCTAAAGCTGACCAATTGAACATACTTACTGAAAGCTGATTGAACGGTAATTTCTCAATATTTTGAATTTAGACCAAAAAATTTTAAATATTTTTTGTATAATTGTTTTTAAATTTGACTTAAAACTCATCTAATTACAGATATATATTAGCCTCCATTAATCTGCTTATTTTAAAAATCACTTATAGCTTATGAATGAGTCATCATTAGAAGAAAAGACAATCTTAAACACTCTAGAAGATCAGATAATTAGTGAAAGAAGAAAGGTGGATTAAGATCGGAAGAG
>DMHB01000314.1 GCA_003449595.1 Microscillaceae bacterium
CTCGAAAAGTTGGGCATCGATCCTGTTATAGCGCGCAATGGGTATGACTATTGGGAGTTTCACCAAGGCAGCTCGTTGGTGAGGGTGTTTACTTACAACAAAAATTATTTGTTTACCACCAGCCCACTTGTAAAATTACCCAAGGCCAATTTAGAGGCTGTTTATCGGTATATTCTTTCAAACCCTGCGCCTCCGTTTAGTTTTGGTATTTATCAGAACATGATTTATATGAGTTACCGCATACACTTAGGCGACTTGGATGTGCCCGCTTTTGCTGAGCAAATACAGCAAAACATCACCAATTTTGCCCAAAAAGCCAACGATATGGACAATTATTTGATAGACAACTACGGCTGTGAGCAAACCGAATATTCAAAATTTTAAGTGTTTTTAAAAAAGCAGCAAGCGTATGACCCACCACATTTTACTTTCTGTAACCCTGCAAGAGATCATAACCCGATGGATGCTGGTGTGGGGAATTCTATTTTTGCGTTACACGATAGTGGCCGGGGCTTTTTTCTTGGTTTTTTATGTGGTATGGAGGCAACGCTGGGCGCATAAACGCATTCAGCCCAAATTTCCGAAGCAAAGCCAATACCGCCAAGAGTTTTTATATTCTTTGGCCACTATGTGTGTGTTTGCTTGTGTGGCCTCTTTGATTTTTATTGCGCGTAATAATGGCCTTACCCGTATTTATAGCAATATAGCCGACTTTGGTTGGTGGTATTGGGGGGCAAGTGTTTTGTTAGTTATCATACTACACGATACTTATTTTTATTGGACACACCGCCTGATGCACCACCCTTGGCTTTTCAAATGGGTGCATCGGGTACACCACGAATCGCACAATCCTTCGCCTTGGGCAGCCTTTTCATTTCATCCTTTGGAGGCCGTTCTCGAAGCGGGTATATTGCCCTTGCTGGTTTTCACGATGCCGCTGCATTGGTCGGCACTTTTTATTTTTTTGCTGTATATGATGGTGATGAACGTCATTGGGCATTTGGGCTATGAAATATTCCCGAAAGGGATGCACGGCCACCCGCTGGGGCGTTGGCAAAACAGCTCGACCCACCACAATATGCACCACCATTTTGTGCATTATAATTTTGGGCTTTACTTCAACTGGTGGGATACTTGGATGAAAACCAACCATCCGAAGTATTTTGAGGCGTATGATAAGTTGGCAAAAGCGAAACAAGAAGAAATTTTCGCATCTAAAACTGCTTAATAGGTATTCATAATTTGCGGAAGGCTTAGTAAAAGTTGTTTCAGTTTAGATATTATTAAAAAAACTTTTGTAATAACAAAATAAGAAAAAAATATCAAGTGGTAGTCTCCCAATCTTCTTGGTAGTATTCGCTATCGTTCGATTTTTGAACAATCTGACGAATAAGCTTATCTAAGTCGTTGGCAGCTTGAAGCATTAACCGGACATACAGTTTTTGGTCTTCTTGTTTGCCTTCTGCATAGTTTTCGAGCAAATCGCACAAGCCCAAGATATTGGCCAGAGGCTTTCGTACTTCGTGCGAATGCTGCCAAGCTATATTTCTGAGTGCCTCGTTTTGTTTGAGGATGGTATCTTGGTTTTTTTTGATGGTGGTTACATCTTGTAAAATGACGATGATAAATTTTTTCTCGTTCACTGTGAAGGTATTAAGGCTTGCTTCAATGACAATTTCTTGGCCACTTTTGGTTTTTGCAGCCAGAAACCTTCCCATTCTTGTTGACTTACCCCCGTTTTGTAGGTAGCTTTGGTAGTGTGCATTGTGTTTTTCTCTGAATCTTTCAGGGATGAGGAAAGCAATATTTTTGCCATAGACCTCGCTCAGGGTGTAGCCAAATGTTTTTTCAAATTCGTAGTTGGTGTATTGGATGTAGGTGTTTTCATCTAAAATTAGAAAAACGTGCGGTATGGCTTCAATTGTTTTTTGAAGCACCTGTTCACTTTCTTGCAATTGTATTTCTTGCAATTTGCGGGCTGTGATGTTTTGAACATTGTGAGCAATGCCGATGATTTCTTGTTTTTCGTCATATACAGGGTTTATGATAAACTGCCACCATTCTTGGCCATCTGTTTGTTCGACAATGTTTCTTTTGCCTTGCAAAGCTTCTTGGCAAAACTTCAAAAAATCGGCTCGAAATTCGGGCAAAATATAATCTAAGATGGGTTCGCCTATTTGTGCTTCGCGGCCAAAAAGCTGCTTTGTAATGTCTTTGGCAATTTGGTTGCTGTATCTGATGATGAGTTGCGTATCCAAAAAAGTGCTGGCTTCGGTGGTGCTATGGTAAATTGCGCGCAGCATGTGTTCTTTTTCTACTATTTTTTCTTCGGCTTGTTTGCGCTCTTGAATCGGGGTAGCATTGAGCGATATGGCAAATATTTGTTGGGTGTTGTCATACACCGGAAAATAACGAAATTCAAACCAGATGCCTTTGATTTGTTTGTCGAAAATTAGGCTTTCCCCTTGAAATGCCAGCTTGGTGTCATACAAAAAAGATTCTTTGTCTTCGTCTAAAACAAAGTCCCACACGCTGGCATTTTGTTGAAGCGGTTTCCCGAAAATTTCGATAGCGCCCGAGGCAGCCGCTTTGTTGAACGACAGCATAGTATAATCTTGGCTGATCAAAATGTTGCTATCGCTGGTGCTATCCAAAATGGCTTGTAGTTTGTATTCTGAGTTTTCTAAAGCCTGCCTATTGTTATGCTCTTGGGTTATATCTCTAAAAAACACACTTAGCCCTTCTACAGAGGGATAAGCTACCGTGCTAAACCACTGTTGTAAGTCGTGGCGATACTCTTCAAAAACAACCGTAACGCCTTCTTGGGTCGCTTTGCGGAAGTGGGCAGGGTATTGGTAGGCAGGATCTTCAGGAAAAAAATCCCAAAACAACTTTCCTAATAATTCTTGTTTGGGTCTCAGTAAAATGGTTTCGGCCGCGCGATTGATTTTTACGAATCGCCACTGGGGGTCTAATTGGAAAAACCACTCCGAGATTTCATCTAAAATTGTATCTACCTTCTGACCAAATAACTGGGCTTGTTGATTGGCCTTATTGACGAGGGTCGCATCGTAACCCACACAAAAAATACCGATAGGCTGCTGTACTTCATTTTGTAATACGGAGAATTCCCATTCGGTCATAAAGAAGTCTTGGGGCTTTTGGCTGGGCTTTCGGAGTTGTACTTTTATAGGTTGGCAAGGGTCTGCCAGACAATCTGCTACAGCTTTTTGGCATTTTTCGTGGTCTTCGGGGTGGATGCTTTCCAGCGAATGACGGCCAATAAATAGGGGAGAAAGAAAAGAAAAGCGATTTTCAAAATAGCTATTCACATACGCATACTTACCTTCTAAGTCAATGATGACCACGTAAAAAGTGGTAGAATGTTGTGCCCAAGAAGGAATATATGCACTATAATCCATAAAGCCTGTTGCTAATGGTACTGTTTTACCGATAAAATTGTGTTTAAAACAAATTTACGCAAAAAGCTTAAGAATTGTGTGGTTTAATGACCAATGGTCAAAATTTACTTGTAGGGACAAGTTTTTTTGATTCGTCTGAGTAAGGGTGTTTGGCGTATGATGGGTATCAATTTGTCGGTTATTGATGGTATTTGTTGGCTGGTTTGTGTTAATCTGGCTCAAGGATTAAAACAGGGTAGGGGTGTTTTGGGAAATAGCGTAGTGTACTTTCTTCGATTTTGTGATTTTTTGGATTTGGGGCAAAGTTTTTAAAAGTTTGGCTAAGGCGGCTTTGGTGATGTTTAAGGGTACTTTTTCGAGAATTTGCTCGGGTGTTAAGGGTTGCTCTGAAAGCAAAGTGGTTATTCTTACCAGATTTTCTTTGGTTTTATCAACAGGTTGGGCATTAGAGTCGCCGGTTTGAGCGCTTGCCACTGGGTTGCCCTGCTGATTGACAGGCGTGGCACCTTTTTCGATGAGTAAAGCATTGGCATTTTTTTCACCGGGCAAGGGTTGCCGAACAAAGATGGTTCGTCCTTTTTTTAGACCATCCAACACGCCCGACCAAGTGCCCCCCGATTCTGCAGATTGGGCTGCATAAATTTCACTGGCCAAAGCATAGATAATTGGGTTGCGCGCCATTGCCAATCCTGCTCCCCAAGTAGCTTGGGGGTGAAATATGCTGACAACTAACAAATCGCCTGTGGTGATTTGCTGATAATATTTCTTGATGCCTGAACCAAAAGTCATAATGCCTTGCGGCAAAACAATAATACTTTGTCCTTTGTATTTCAGCGCACTATCCAAAGCCTGTTTGTCAACTCCTTTGGCAAAGCCACTCACCACAACTTTGTATTGTTGTGAGGCTATGCGGGCGATATGGTCAGTAAATTGCAACGATGTTTCATCGGCGTCGCGGCTGCCCACTATGGCAATGCTTTCTTCTTGCATAATTTGTTTATTGCCTTTTATATATAACACGGTAGGTGCTTTTAATTTTAGGTTGTTTTTTAAGGTTTTGGAATAGGCGGGCGAATTGATAGAGACTAACTCAAAGCCTTGGGCTAATAAGTCTTCGGCTAAAAAGGCATTATTGGGGAGTTCTAACTTAGCTTTTTGTAAGTCAGCTATATCGGCAGCCGTTAGTTCGAATGATTTGTTCCAGATGCTTTCTTCATTGAAAAAGGTTTCTAAAGACAACTGGTTTTCGTGGATGATTTTTACCACCAACCGGTTAATTTTTTCCGCTCCCCATTTAGGCAAATGTGCCAAAGTAATCCAGTAAGGTATTTCAGTTGTTAGTTTCATCTTTGCTTTTGCGAATTATCTCTAAAATTTCTTGACCATATTTTTTGATAAGCACTTTCCCCATTCCTTTGATATCGAGTAAATCTAAAATGCTACTCGGCATTGCCTCTGACAAGGTTCTCAAAGTATCGTAGTGTATTACCATATACTTGGGTAAATTTAGTTCAGTAGCTTTTTCAGTGCGCCATTTTTTTAATAAAGATAGGACTTTGTCCTCGGGGCTTTTTATAGGCGTTTGTACTTGTTTTTGAAGATCAACACCCATATTGTTCGAAGATGTTTGTATAACTTCTTTTCTTAAATCGGCATTGATGGTTTTGGCAATCACCAAAGGCACTGTACAGGCTACATTTTGTGAAGCCAAATATTTCCCGATTTCCTTGATGGTTGCCCCGCTATCAAAAATGTCGTCCACCAATAGAACGCATTTTCCGGCTATTTCTTGAGGATTTTCTACATAAAAAACATTTTTAAGGTTGTCAGTTTTAAGCCAGTTCGTTTCAAATTTTTTTTGTGGTTGCGTATCTCTATTTTTTTTCAATGTATGTAAAATATTGATTTTTAATGCTTTGGCAATCTTTTCTGCAAAGTTTTTGACCAAATCGCCGCTTTCGGTAGGAGGCACATACAAAACTACATCAAACGGCTGTGCTGCAAAATATTTTCCAAAGGCTTTGAGGGTTTGCTTTACCAGCCACTCGGGAAAATCGCCTCCATTTTCATATTTGCATCGGTGGAGTGCTTGCCCTACTTGTGAAAAACCATAATAAGAGGCTGCCACACCATTCATCATTTTGATAGATTCATTGCCAACTTCTAAAACCGGGAAATCGTTTTCGATAAAAGCTGTTAGTTTTTGTTGCCAAACAGGAGTAATCTTCACTGAAACAACCCTTTGGCGGCAATTGTCGCATATTTGACAGTCTTTGGGTAGGTTGTCGCCTAAGAAATCGCACAAAAACTTCATCCTACAACTTGGAGTGGTTATGTAGTGGAGCATCTCTGCAAATTCATTGAGTTTGGCGTTTTTGAGTTCTTCAAATTCTTTGGTGTCTAAGGGCTGTGCGCCATATTTCCACTCATATTTTATGCTTCTTTTATCGACAGCTTCCAATACAATGCCTTGTTTTACTAAATCGGCCAAAATGATTTTCAAGTGGCTCGATTTGATATTTGCGGCTTTAGCGATGTCTTGAAATCCTAATCGTTCGGCTTTGATGACTTTTAGAACTTTGGCATATTTATTAGGATGAGGGCGGGCACTTTCTATGAAGGATAAAGGCAGTTTTTGGTCTTCGTTCGGATTATAAAACAAAATAATGAAAGAGGGCTTGCCGTCTCGACCGGCTCTTCCAATTTCTTGGTAGTAATGAATGGGTGAAATGGGTGTTTGGGTGTGAATCACAAAGCGAATATCAGGCTTGTCAATGCCCATTCCTAAGGCGTTGGTGCTGACTATGCACTTATAAGTATTCTGCATAAGTGCCAATTCGATTTCTTTTTTTGAAGCAGTATCTACGCCTGCGTTGTAAAAGACCGATGGAATGTCGATATGCGACAGCCATTTGGCGTATATTTCGGTATTTGCCCGAGTGCCTGTATAAATAATCCCTGTTCCTTCAATTTTCGATAAGTTTTGACCCAGCCAAATTAATTTTTCTTCCTCCGATTGTACCTGTATGACGACCAAGTTTAGGTTGGGACGTAAAAGGTTGCCGCGCACTGCATTGATATCTCTTCCGATTTGTGTTTTAATATCTTCTTCAACGCGTGGGGTGGCAGTGGCAGTGGTAGCCAAAACAGGAAAATTGGCAGGTAGTAGGTTGACCAATTTGACAATTTTACGATAGGAAGGTATGAAGTCGTGTCCCCAAGTCGAAATACAATGGGCTTCGTCAACTACTACCATCGCGATGGCAAGATTGGTGTTGCGTACAGTTTCTAACCACTCTACATTTTCCATCCGAGAAGGATGTATATAGAGTAGCTTGAGTTTGTTGTCGAGCGCTGCAAGAATTGTGGCTGCATTTTCTTCGAGGGGTTGTTGCGACGAAATATAGCCCGCATCAATGCCCAAGGCTTGCATTTTTTGCACTTGGTCGCGCATCAAAGCGATCAATGGTGAGAAAACAATGGTTAACCCTTTCAACTGCGTAGCAGGGAATTGATAGCATAACGATTTGCCAAAACCAGTTTTTTCAATGAGTAAGATCCTTTTGCCTTGTTGTAATTTTTCGATTACGGCCCACTGCGTGTCGTGGAAACGATCAAAACCAAAAATAGACTTCAATTTTTGTTCAGCTTCTTGTCGTGTCATGGCAATACATTTTAGTATGACTTGAAGGGCATCTTATGAGGATGACTAACACAATGAAATCAATTCAAGGACTAAAATACCCAAATGGTTTTATATTACCAAATTGATACAATAGATAGCTTATGCAAGCTAATCGCTTTCTATTTGCTGAATATCTATTAAGTTCAGAGCAATTATTTAATGAAAACACCAACAAGACCTACGAGGATCGATATTTCGATAACTATGCCGAAGCCTATGCTTGGTGTATGGCCTGAGCGCCAATGATTTGCTTAGAGTAATGGTTTGACCAATGCGAACAGGCCAGTGAGTAGGATAAGCCATAAAACCCAGGTTCGAAACTGGTCTTCTGACATTTTTGCCAAGATTTTTTTACCAAGCCAAGTGCCCACAAAACTAACTACTAAGAGAAGCGGTATCAGGTACAAATCGTGGGTATGCACATAGCCATTCCAGGTATAAATCACGCTACGGCTGGCATCAATACAGAGGTCGATAAGTACTGAGGTGGCAATGAAAGTGTC
The DNA here is from genome assembly GCA_003449595.1 of Microscillaceae bacterium. Taxonomy (GTDB): domain Bacteria; phylum Bacteroidota; class Bacteroidia; order Cytophagales; family Microscillaceae; genus UBA8158. Next base: position 7,611 of record DMHB01000314.1, read on the forward strand.
TGTTTTGAGGTTGAAAGCCGCTAATGTCAAACCACGCACAGCCCCTCCTGTACCTAATAAGCCTGCCAATAAACCCGAAATAGCTCCACCTGTCAGCGTAACCGGCAGGGTGGGAGGCAGTACAAAGTTTCGGAAAATCAATAACAGCAAGCTCAACACAATCAGGAAAGAAGCTAATAAGATTGTAAGCCAATTCGTTGGTACATATTGACTGAGCCAAGCGCCAACAATGACTGCCAGCACTGCCGGTATGCCTAACCAGACCACCAATCGATAGTCTAAGCCTTGGCGGAAAAGCGTGATTTTGGCAATGTTGCTCGATACGTGAAAAACAGCAGTAATGCCCAGCACAGAATGGAAATCCATAAAATAACTGGCTATCGGTACAAAAAACATAGAAGACCCAAAGCCGCCAATCGTGCCCAATATCTCGGCGAGTAAGGCCAGCAGCAAAAAATATAATAAGTGTTCTGTGGTCATTTGAAATAAGTTTTCAGGAATTTGCCGAAAGGCGAGTTTTTTAATGTAGAGGAATAAACAAGTCGGCGTTTTCGTAAAATTATCAGCTAAAAAGAGCCGTAATGTTGGTTAATTGCTGATTTTTTTGGCAATTCATCGCTTCTACGCTTGAATCAAGTCGATTAAAATCATAAATCAAGATTTTCGCTCACAATTCTTTGTCAGCAATTCAATGATTAGGATGAATTGTTTCAAACATATTAATTCATCGTTTTGTCATATTTGCTAAACTGATCATTGGCGTAGTTGCCTATGGCCATTTTTACAGATGATTGTTCAATTTGCACACCTTTTTTCATTCAACGTTATGCCCAATACTACTACACTCTTCGCTTTAGACCAAATCCGGACTGTAAAAGCCAAGCCAGGGTTTGAGTCCTTGCCTTTTTATCAGCACACCGTCAGTATGTTAGAATGTGTGAGTACACACAATTTTGACGTATTAGCCAGTATTTGTGATGATGATTTTGGTATCATCGACTTAGATCCGCAAGGCAAAAGTGTGGTGGTAGCCAATCGCGCCGAATGGGAAAACTGGTTTCAGTCACTTTTTGCCAAGTTGAAGGAAATGAAAGCGCAAACCAATTCGGAAATTATCAACTACCAAGCCATCCAAACTGCTGAAATGGGGTATTGTGTTTTAGACTTTTGTCAAAATTTAGAAGTTGGCGGATTTGTGGGCAAGTTCTTTTGTGTGGCTACCATTATCTGGAAAAAAGTTGGCGAGGAGTGGAAAGAGTCGCGTTGGCACGTTTCGCTCATCCGTACTGAGCCTGAAAACCTGCTTCAGATGGTGGGATAGGGCAACTTTTTACTGTGAACAGGATTGGCTGTTTGATAAAAAAGCTGCAATGTTTTTTATTAAATTTGCCTAAACCAACATCCTACAATGCCACTACTTATTCGCCCTAAGCACCCCGACGATTGGCCGCAGGTTGCACAAATTTATCAAGAAGGCATAGATACCGGTGTCGCCACTTTTGAAACCCAGGTGCCTGCTTATGCCGATTGGGACAAATCGCATACCGACTATGGCAGGCTTATAGCCGAAGTAGATGGGCAAGTGGCAGGTTGGGCAGCGCTTACGCCGGTGTCGTCGCGTTGTGTGTATGCCGGAGTAGCCGAAGTGAGTGTTTATGTGGCTTCTTGGGCGCGTGGACAAGGGATAGGGCGCGCTTTGCTGCAAGCATTGATAGCCACCAGCGAGCAACAAGGCTTGTGGACACTTGAAGCAGTCATTTTTAGCAAAAACTTACCCAGCATTGCTTTGCACCGTAGCGTAGGCTTTCGCCTGATTGGATACCAAGAAAAAATAGGCCAATTGCAAGGATGCTGGCACGATATAACCCTGATGGAACGAAGAAGTAAAAGCGTAGGTAGTTGAGTGCCGGATTATAAATTTATTTTATAGATCTTTGAAACAATGCACCCTATTCAAAAATTTTTTGTCAAAAACACGGTGGCCTTCACACTAAAAATGCTGGCCTTTGTAGCTCGCAGGCCAAAATGGCGGAAACTGTCGGATTGGCTGACTACAACTTTGGCTAATTCAACAATTCGATCAAAACGAATCAGACAAGCCACTGATTTACAGCAACTTGGTGAGCAATGGCAAAGGGGATTCCCCAGCAAGAAACAAGTACCCATTAGCCATATAGATGAACGAACGGTGTATGCCGAAATACACACTCCTTGTCCTTTGCGAGGCACAGGCGACACGCACGCTTGTTATGCGATGATGCGCTACGATCGCGAGATTGTGAAGAAAGCGGGCGGGGTATTTGTTGTTTTACAGTCGCAGGCTACCCCCGGTCAAACTTTTTGCAAAGTGGCGATGCGATTCCAACAGGCCGATGTGTCAGATTTGGTGTCGGCTCACCTGCAAAAATAAATTTGTAAGAAAATAGAGAGACCAGTACGACTTACTTGCTCAGAAAATTCTTCACTGCTTCCAAATATTCTTCTCGTTGGTCTAACCAGCCATAATGGCCGCAGTTGTCAAGCAATACGAGGGAGGCGTTCGGGAAATTTTGAGCAATTTCTTGTGCCGTTTCTACCGCGATGATGTCGTTTTGGCCTTGTAGCACAAGTACCGGTTGGGCGAAGGCGTGAAACTTGCCGGTATAGTTGTAGCCTATTGCTTGTAGGTTCTGAAATACCAGGCCGTTTATAGTAAAATTGACTTGTAGCAGCCTTTCGGCGATGGCTGGTGCGTGGTTTTTGTCATACACATAAGCGTTGGCCAACAGCGAAGCCCTTTTTTGTAAGTTATAGGCTGTATTTTCACCTTTATTCAGTTTTTCTTGGTAATAGGCTAAGCTGTCACGTTGTTCAGCAGTCAATAACGTTTGGATGCGGTTGCCTACATACTCGCTAAACTTTAGCGTAAGCCCTCCCGACGAGGAAAATATTATTTTTTCAATCCGTTCGGGGTATAAGGCTGCATAATGTGTGGCCAAAATACCCCCAAAAGAATGCCCCATAACCGTCCATTTTTCAAAGCCCAATTTTTTCCGAAGCACTTCTAAGTCTTCCACCATCCGATCAATCGTGATGGTCGAAGCGTCGATGGGTTCGATGATAGACTTGCCTGTGCCGCGCTGATCGAAAATAATGGTTTGGTAATTGAGTGCAGCTATTTCTTGTGCAATGCCTGCAAACCCGTCGCTGTTCATTCCAGGGCCACCGTTGATGATTACCACAGGCTTGCCTTGCCCAAAGGTGCGGTAGTTGACTACGAAGTCTTGGGTAAACCAAAGGTTATATAAGTAGCCTAAAGAAAAAAGCAAGCAATATAAATAAGAAGTTTGCATAAAATTGATAGGGTAGTCTGAGGTATGTCAAGTTAATAAACCACACACACTATCAAGTTAAATATTTTCTATGAGTAGGCTTATTTCTTTGGCAAGAAAAATCTGAAAATAGCCCCTGAGCCTAATTCTGAATCCACTTCAATATAGCCTCCTTGGGCTTCAATAAACTCTTTGCTGATGGCTAATCCTAAGCCGGAGCCTTGCGATTTATTTCCGGGAATCCGAAAATATCTGTCAAAAACCTTGTGGATGTATTGTTTGTCTATTCCTTTTCCAAAATCTTGAACTTCAAAAATAATATGAGCACTATGGCTCAAGCAGCGAATAATGATTTTAGCGTTTTCGTGTGAATACCGAATTCCATTTGAAATTAAATTATTTATTACCCAAGTAGTTTTCTCAACATCGACGGTCAAATGGTCAATATTTTCTTCAATTTCTAATACAACTTCAATATTTTTCTCGTTTGCAGAAGCTTGGGTGGCTTGTAAGGCATTGTTGATCAATGTTTTAGGATGAGTTTGGGTGAGGTTTAGTATAATTTTTCCTGCTTCTACCTGAGAAATACCCAAAAGCTCGGTTGTAATCAGTAAGAGTCGTTTACAATCGTCGCCTATATTGTCGATAAGTTGGTGTTGCTCGTCATTCAGTGTGCCAATTTTCTTGTCTTTTAGCAACTTTACACCCATCTGAATGGCAGCTATGGGGGTTTTTAACTCATGCGAAACATTGGCAATGAAATTTGTTTTAGCCACATCCAATTCCTTGTAAGTAGTGATGTTGTGCAACATAAATAAATACCCTATTAAATTTTCATTTTCATGGTCGTTGGTTTGGGCATAAATAGGTTCAATATGTTTTTCAAAGTAGTTTTCTTTTCCATTTTGGTAAATTTTAAGTGGCTCGGAAGCTAAAGTTGCACCTGAAGCAGGCCTACCCAATAAGTCTTGGGTTAGTAAGCGCATCAAATCGTTGTAAAGTGCGACTTCTTCTGCTTGCAAACCAACCAATTCCGATTTACCTATTCCAAGTACTTCCAAGGCTTCTTGATTGGCAAACATAATTAGGCGGTTTTCATCAAAACCGATGATAGGGTCTTCAATGTTGTTGATCAACGCCTCAATGCGTGTTTTTTCGAAGATTATTTTTGAGAGGTTGCTGTTTTGGTATTCTTCAAGCTTTGCAGCCATCTTATTAAAATTATTGGCCAGTTCTTCAAATTCATCATTTCTATCAAATCGTAGCCGCTGGCTGTAATTGCGTGCAGCAATTTGGGCAATGCTATGGTTAAGGGCACGAATAGGGTTGGCAATATGGGCAGGTAGATTGGTAACTAATATTAAAGATGCCAGCAAACACAAAGTACTCGAAAAAACAATCCAAAAAGTAGCTTGTTTGGCACTCTGAGAAGCAACCTGCCCTTTGCGCATAATGGCACTGAGGTTGAGTTGCATAATTTCACCTAATAATTGACGCAAGTAGGATGCCTGTTTGGAGTCCTGAGGGTTTAGTTTGAATTGTTGAAATGTT
>DMHB01000044.1 GCA_003449595.1 Microscillaceae bacterium
TCCGATCTTGCAACCACCACTACACGCCCCAAAGTAAGCATCGATTCGACCAATACTTTGATTCCTTTAGAAGTGATGCCATCATCGTTGGAAACTAAAATGATGGGTTTCTTTTTATTCGTCATCTTGTTTGTTTTTCAGGACATTATATTGCGAAATAATGGCAACCATATCATCGCGATCAAAAAAGCGCAACTTGTTTTCTTCCATATAGCGTTCAATCGATAACCTTCGGTCTTTCAGCGATTCGAGTACTTCTTCTTTTTTATCAACAGGTTTGATTCGAATGCTTACATCATTTCCCTTTTGGGTAATAAACAACAGGAAATAATCAGCGCCAACCCGTGTTTGGGTGATAGGCATCGCCATAAAGCCCCCCATCATCATCGGCGAATACATCCCTACAGGACTAACCGTAGTTGTTACAAGTTTTTCCCTGCAAAGGAGCGATACATACTTACCTTCTACTAACAGCTCGAAAAAGGTAGGTACTTCTCGATTTTCATATTGTATCTGATAAGGCAACGTATAAAAAACACGTGTTTTATTGAAATTTTGATCCATAAATTGGAAGCTAAGCACTTTGCGAGACCCCAAGGTTTTGACCAGCCCTGTGGTAGGCGAGCGAAGCATCAAGGTGTTTTCACCAAGGTTATATTTGATTTCACCGGTAACTTTTTCATCCTTTCCCTCTTCTGTTTTTAGAATGGCTGAACCGTTGTGAAAAAGTTCTTCTGCAAAATACTGCGCAAAAGCAACCTGGGCTAAGAGCAAGGATGTTGCACAGGTCAGAAAGATTGTTTTTAGTAATGTATTCATAAAAGCGAAAGACTTGTTTGCAAAACCATTTGCCAAAATAAAATACTTGAAAAAAAGGGAATTACTCTTTTTTGAGAATCGTATGCCCTAATTTATCGCGCTTGGTCTTTAGATATTTCTCATTGTGCGGATTAGGCGATACTTCGATAGGCACTGTATCGACAATAGACAAACCATACCCTATCAAACCAGTTCTTTTCTTGGGGTTGTTCGACATTAGCTTGATTTTAGTTACCCCTAAGTCGCGCAAAATTTGTGCCCCAACGCCATAATCGCGGGCATCCATACTAAAACCCAGCGCTTCATTGGCCTGCACTGTGTCTAATCCTTGCTCTTGTAGTTTGTAAGCTTTCAATTTATTCAAAAGCCCGATGCCGCGCCCTTCTTGGTTCATATATAGCACCACTCCTTTGCCTTCGCGCTCTACCATTTTCATAGCCAAGTGGAGTTGCTCGCCACAATCGCACCGGCAAGAGCCAAAAATATCGCCGGTAATACAAGAGGAATGTACACGAACCAGAATGGGTTCGTTCGAATCCCAACTCCCTTTGATAAGTGCCAAGTGCGTTTCTTCGGTATTAATTTGCTTGTAAGCAATGAGATCGAAGTCGCCCCATTGCGTAGGCATTTGTACGCCAATTTCGCGTTTGATAAGACTTTCGTGCTTCAATCGATAAGCAATCAGGTCTTCGATGGAGACTAATTTAAGTTTAAACTTGTCGGCAATTTTTCGTAAGTCAGGTAGTCGAGCCATCGAGCCATCTTCATTCATAATTTCAATCAAGACCCCTACCGATTTGAAACCTGCCAAACGTGCAAAATCAACGGTAGCTTCGGTATGTCCTGCTCGGCGCAAAACGCCACCCTCTTTGGCTTTGAGCGGGTTGATGTGCCCGGGTCGGCCCAAATCTTCGGGCTTGGTAGCTGGGTCGGCCAAGGCTTGCAGGGTTTTGGCTCGGTCGTGCGCCGAAATGCCGGTAGTGCAGCCGTGCCCCAGTAGATCGACAGTAACCGTAAAGGCTGTTTTGTTGGGGTCGGTATTTTGCCCTACCATCAAGTCGAGTTTCAGCTCTTCACAGCGTTTTTCGGTCAGGGCGGCGCATAAATATCCGCGCCCTTCTTTGGTCATAAAATTGACGATTTCAGGCGTAATGGCTTCGGCAGCGCAAATAAAATCTCCTTCGTTTTCACGATTTTCATCATCCACTACAATAATCACTTCGCCTTTGCGGATGGCTTCTATGGCTTCTTCGATGCTATCTAATTTGATTTTAGGTTCTTTGGCCGAATTTTTTGAATTGGATTTATCTTTAGACATAGTATTGAAAACTTAGGGATTGACTCATGATAAACACAAATTCAATCGAATTGGTTAAATCTTACATAAAAACCTGTTTGCTTTGTTTATAACACAAAAGCAAAGCCCTCAAGAACGTTGGCTTATGACTTAATTTGCTTGAACGAATCCAAGATTTTGCGCATTTCAGGCTCAATTTTTTGGCGGTTGTTGTCCAAAGTCCAAGTAAGGATTTGGTAATAATGGGAGTTACTTTCTAATACGGTTACCAAATAAAACACCTGGAGGTTTTTAAAACTTCCTACTACTTCAGTTTGTAATCCGTCCAACCCATTGATTTTGATAGCATTGGCGGCTTTTACTTTAGGATTTGCCAAGCCTGTATTGCTTACTTTCAAAATGGTGTCGTCGTAGTGAAGTCTGAGGTTATTTTCGGCAGCTATGTTCGACTTAGGTTCGTCCAAAATCACAATATAAAACTCCTTTTCAGTGGCCTGATACTGTAGAGAAGCCTCATCATTAAGGCTTTTGGTAGCCACCATATAGGAGGGCAAAACAACGCTATACAGTTGGTTGATGGTCTGGGGTTGGTATTGAACTTCCGCTTTGCAGGCAAATAGGCAATAGCACAGAATCCAAAAAATAGATTTTTTCACAAGTATATAAAAGTGTAATTTTTAGAGGTTTTGGCCGTAATGCTACAAATTTTCGAGCTTTTTTCAAAACAAGCCGTGTTATTTGATGGTAAACTCTACCCGCCTGTTTTTGGCTCTATTCAGTTCGCTGTCATTAGGATGAGCCGGTCGTTTGTCGCCATAACCTTTGTAGCTAAGCCGATAAGGTTGGATACCCTGCGCTACCAGATAATCATAAATGGCTTTGGCGCGTAGTTCCGAAATTTGTTGATTGCCATCGGCAAAGCCCACATTGTCGGTATGCCCGCCTATTTCGCCTTTTATTTCTTTGTTGTCTTTTAAGTATGCCACCAGCTTATCCAATTCTCTTTTGCTGCTTTCGGTAAGTTGGGCTTGTCCGCTTTCAAAATGTATGTTTTCGAGAACGTTGTTTTTGTCTTTCAAATAGCCAGAGGCAGTTTTTCGAGCAGAACTAAAGGCTTGTGAAGCCCACGCTGTAAGCGATTCATAATTTTTCCTTACATACCAATAACCTATTCCTAACAAAGCAAAGAAAACAGCATACCGAGCCAATTTCCAAGCGAAGGCTGGTTTTATCCAATATTCGACCGGAGCACTTTTAAGATTGGTTACAATTCGGGCTGCCTCGGTATTCTGCGGGTCATACTCCAAACACTCTTCCGCAAAGCGAATGCCTTGGGCCTTGTCTTTTGAGTTTCTTTTTTTTACCCATCGTTCGGTGTGTGCTTCGGCCAAGCAAAACAATACCTCGGGCATTGTAGGGTCGAGCGCATAAGACACTTCCAATTCTTCAATGGCGTCGTCCCAATTGCTACTTTTTATAAATGTCTTGCCGCGATCGAGGTGATTGTGCAATTCATCGACTACCACATTCCACTCTTCGGCAGTAACGCCACTTTGTAGGCAGAGGTCTTTGAAGTCAATTAGGCGCATTTTGGGGTATCCCGTGCGAAGACTTTTGACCATATTGAGCACATCTTCCCGATTAATTGACATAAGGCTAAAAAATTTTACTACTTACAAAACAAATTTAATGTGTGATAGCCACTTTTTCTGCAGTAGGCTGCTCTGTTTTGCCAAACTCGCCTTCCCAACGGGCAATGACTACTGATGCCAACCAGTTGCCTAGTACATTGACTGAAGTGCGCGCCATATCGGGTAAG
>DMHB01000402.1 GCA_003449595.1 Microscillaceae bacterium
CAAGCGAAAGTTTAAACAGGCTTAAGCTCTTTTTCACGGATATTATCCGGAATTTCGCCCGTAGCAGGATCAATCAACATCATTTTTTCGAACTCCATCCGTTCGATGGGGTTGTCGTGTTCTTGCAGATTAGGAAATAGCTCCTTTTCTACACCTTGCGCCCATCCCTTGTTCAAGCAGCACAACAAGAGTAGCATACCCATTAGCAGGTATGTCTTTTTGTAGAGGTTTTGCATCATTGCGTTTAGTTTGAAATAAGTGAAATAAACAGGACTAAAAGTAGTTTTAATTTGTATGAAAAGTTGATTTTTTCTAAGAGAAATTTATATAAAAAACAGATTTATTAAACTTTCCTATCTATGATATTTGCGCTTTGTTTGTAGTATTTATCATTTTATTGTGATACTTTCGAGTATGGCTAAAATATTTTTCGGAGGCACTTCAACAGAAGTTATCTATTTTAGTCAATTTTAGATGTTACTAAAAATACCTATCCAAGGTTGCAGGAAGTGTAATAGCACTTACTTTTTAGCGATGAGTTGCAACTATGAGAAAATCATTAAAAGTTTTAAAATTCAAAAAAACTGCTATTTTTGACAATAATTAGGGCATTTTACCTAATATAAAGGAATACTTCCGCTATGCCACATACGCGACAGCCGTTTTACCTAACTTACCTCCTGACGGGGATGGTTATGTTTTTAGCCACCCTACCCGGTATGGCGCAAGCTCCTAAGCCCGATAGCCTGCACCGGTTGCTGGAGAAAGCCACCGATAAAACCCAGATAGCCAAATTACGCATTGAGTTGTGTAAGATTTATGCCAAAAACAACCCCACTGAGGCCATTAAAAACGGCCAAGAGGCTATCGAAATACTTAAAAAACTCTCTGAGCCTGCTTTGTTGGCGCAAGCCTACAGCAATTTGAGCGGGGTACACCGTTTTCAGGGCGACTTTGAAAAAGCACTTCAATATTTGTTGGAGGCAAGAAAAATTTATGAAACCACCGGCGATCAAGCGGGCATAGCGGCAACTTACAACGCCATTGGAATCATTCACTACTACCAAAAAGATTACCAACAGGCGCTCAGCAATTATTACAAAGCCATCGAAATTGCTGAAAAGAATAAAGACCAAAAAAACTACTCGGCAAGCTTGAACAATGTGGGCAATATTTATTTTTTGCAACGCAAATACAACGAAGCACTCCAAGCATTCAATACTGCCTTGTCGATTAATCAATCACTGGGGAACTTGGAATTTGTAGCCAATAATATGAGTAACATCGCCTCTATTTTCTTAGAGCAAAAAAATTATGATAAGGCCAAAGACCAATATGAAAAAGCACTCGGCATCCACAAGTCAATTAATAACCAGGAAGGGGTAGCCGCCACTTTGCTGCTGCTGGCCAACATCGAGCAAATTCTGAATAATACCGACAAAGCCACCCAGCTGGCAGAGCAAAGTTTGGAAATAGCGCAAAAGAAAGGATTTAAAACCATTATCCGTGATGCGGGTTTGATGTTGGCCAATTTGTATGCCACACAAAAGGCGTATGAAAAGGCATTCAATATTTACAAATACGCCAATGCCTACCAAGATAGCTTGCTCAACCAAGCCAGTAGGGACGAAATTTTGCAAATGCAGTTCAAATATGAATTAGAGAAAAACCAGTCTAAGATCAATATGCTTGATATGGAAAACAAGCAGATCACCTTCATCCGAAATTCATTAGCGGTTGGCTTTGTGTTTTTTGCCATTTTGGCCTATGTGCTGTTTGTCAATTATCGCGAAAAGCGCCAGCAGGCTATTTTGTTGGGCAGAGCCAATGCCGAAATCAACCAAAAAAATGAAGTACTGCTGCAACAGAATGAAATCATTGAGCAAAAAAACCGAGACATCGACAGCAGCATCCACTACGCCCGCCGGATTCAAGACACCATTTTGCCGCTCAAACAAAAAATCAAAGACGCGCTGCCCGAACACTTCATTTATTGGAGGCCAAGAGATATTGTTTCGGGCGATTTTTACTGGTTTAGCGAAACTACCCCCGAGCCTATGTTTGCCATCGACCCGGAGATGGCCGCCAAAGCATCGATTTTCAAAGGATTTACCCCCGAAAAACAAATCATCGCTGCGGTCGATTGTACCGGACACGGTGTGCCGGGTGCTTTTATGTCAATGTTGGGAAGCACTTTGCTCAATGATATTGTCAACCAAAGAGGCATTATTGAACCAGATGTAATTTTAAACGAGCTACACATTGGCATCAGAACGGCGTTAAAGCAAAAGCAAACCAATAATTTTGATGGGATGGACATTGCCCTTTGTGTCATTGATAAAGAAAACCGCATTTTGGAATATGCCGGAGCACAAAATCCCTTGATTTATTTTCAAGAAGGCCAGTTGTTTGAAATACCCGCAGACAAAGAAGGCATTGGCGGCATCGTGAAGGATAAGGATCGCACCTTTACCAAGCATTCCATTGCTATTCCAACGCCCACCACTTTTTATCTGTTTTCCGATGGATACAAAGACCAAATGGGCGGCCCGCTGAATAAAAAAATTATGCTCAGAGGATTTAAAGAGATTTTGCAATCCATCCACGATATGCCTATGGTAATGCAGGAAGAACTGTTGCACCAAAAGTTTCAAGAATGGATTGGCAAAGAAGCCCAAGTAGATGATGTATTAGTGATTGGTATTAAAATTTGATCAACACCGTGGAAACCCAAGAAACCTGTTTGGCCAATAGCTTAAATGATCTAAAAAAGCTACAAGACGAAGTAAAACAACAGTATGGTGCTTTGTCTCTCGCACAATTGAATTGGAAGCCCAATGCCAAAAGTTGGAGCATTGCCGAAATATTACAACATCTTTTGCTTCTTTACAAAGATTATCAGGTGCAGATAACGCAAATTTTACAAAACGACAGACCTCCTCAGACCGAAGGCCATACGCCCCACAAGCGTACTTTTTTTGGCAAACTGATGTATTGGTTGGTAAGCCCTAAAGCGACCAATAAAATTCCTGCCCCTAAATTGGTGCAGCCTACGCCCAACAGCCACTTCGACCTCCAGATTTACCACCAATATTTGACTGTTTTGGACCAAGTCATCGCTGCCGGCGAACAAATAGCAAAGCGGCATATCGACCTCAACAAGACGAAAGTAAGCTCACCCGTTTCGGGGGTAATCCGTTTCAATTTGGGTGAGTATTTTCGGATTGAAGCTTACCACCACCGCAGGCATTTTCAGCAAGGACAACGGGTGATGAAACAACCCGAATTTCCAAAAGCTTGATGGAAGATTGGGCTTGGGGGGCTTTGTTAAAGCCTGAAAATCAGGCATTTGTCAGAGAAAATCTGCACCAAGACCCACATCAACTGATATTGGCCAACCTGTCAATGCCTTTGCCCTTGCGCCGTTTGCTGGTGTCGCAAATTCAGGCATTGCAGAAAATCAAATACAAAGTACCTGATTGGTTTGCCCTGTCGGGAATTATCTGGCCGCCGTTGTTGTCGTTAGAACAAGCCTCCTCATCGCTTACGGCAGCCTTCAAAGCGCAATTGATAGCCGGAGCGCAAACCTGTGTGGACTTGACCGGTGGGTTGGGCATTGATTGCAGTTATTTGGCGCGCCAGTGCAAGGAAATGGTTTATGTGGAACAACAGGCCGAATTGGCTCAAATTTTTGCGCACAATGCCCAAGTCTTGGGTCTGTCGCAGATCGAAATCCAACAAACCAATGCCGAAGCCTACCTACGACAACGCGACACCGCAGTCGATTGGATATATGTTGACCCTGCCAGAAGAAGTGAAACCCAGCAAAAAGTTTTTCTTTTGGAAGATTGCCAGCCCAACTTGGTAGAAACACTGCCTTGGGCTTTGCCAAAAGCCAATCATTGGCTTGTGAAAACCTCTCCTTTGCTCGATTTGCATTGGGCCAAGCAACATTTGCCCTGTTTGACAAATATCTGGGTGGTGTCGGTAGGGCAGGAGGTGAAAGAGCTGCTTTTTCGATTGGACAGCCAGCCTGCTGTGGGCGATGTGGAAGTGGCTGCGGTAGATCTGCACCCAACCCGTGAGGCGGTAACTTTTCGTACTACCTTCGCAGCAGAAGAAGCCGCTTCGGTGGGCTATGCAGCCCCCCAAAAATATTTGATAGAACCTTGGGCAGGTATTATGAAAACAGGTGCTTTCAAGGCTTTTGGGCAAATGTATCGATTGGATAAGCTACACCCCCATACGCACCTCTACACCTGCGCCACTTTGCCTGTAGAATGGGAGCAACTTCCCGCACGGGTGTTTGAAATTCAGCAAGTTACGAATTTGGATAAGAAAGCGGTTTTGTCTTCGCTTCCCGACAAGGCCGCCTCGGTGGTGGTGCGCAATGCGCCGGTCGAAAGTGCCAAGTTGCGCCAGCAATGGGGTATCCGCGAAAGCGATGTGTATTTTGTGTTTGCAGCCAAGCTACATACCGATAAAAATGCTGCCCTGATTTGCCGAAGGTTGAAACCGACTATTGCGCCAAAAAACTCAGGATAATGCCGCAGAGCCAGCCGCCGTAGGTGCCCACTGCATAGCCTAAAACGGCCAATAAAACCCCAATAGGTGCCAAAGTAGGATGGAAGGCTGCCGCCACCACAGGCGCAGAGGCCGCACCCCCAATATTGGCTTGGCTGCCGACGGCCAAAAAGAAAAAAGGCGCTCGAATGAGCCGAGCCACTAAAATCAACAAACCGGCGTGGATACTCATCCAGATGATTCCGACCATAAACAACCCTGCGTGCGAAAAAACAGCAGTTACATCCATTTGCATCCCGATGGTTGCCACCAGCACATAAAGAAGCAAACTTCCTATTTTGGAAGCGCCTACACCTTCTAAATTCCTGAAAAACGGCACAAATGACAAAATCAAGCCCAAAGTTGTAGCTACTACTACAATCCAAAAGAAAGCAGAGGTAAGGCTGAATTTATCTAAGTAGGGCGCGTGGGTTTTGATAAGTGGGGTTATCCAATCTGCGAAAGCGTGCGAAATAGCCACACAAACAAACGCCACCCCGCAAACTGTAATCAAATCGGTCAGGGTGGGCATTTTGCTAATGGAGGCTTGGTAGGCGGTTATTTTTTCTTTGACTGCCTCGATGGCCGAATTATCGGCTTTGAGCCATTTGTCCAAACGATCCGAAATGCCTGCCCCATACAGCAAAAAAGCCATCCAAATGTTAGCTACCAATACATCGACGGCGATCATCACCGAAAAAACTTGATTGTTTACTTGGAACACCTCTTTCATAGCCGTTTGGTTGGCGCTGCCGCCAATCCAGCTACCGGCAATGGTGGTCATACCGCGCCACACATCGCCGCTAACCAAGTCGGGGGCAATGGTGCGGACAATGGCAAAAGCAATGGGGCCACCGATAACCACCCCCACTGTTCCGGTAAAAAACATAGCAACAGCTTTGGGGCCTAATTGCATAATGGCTTTGAGGTCGATGCTGATGCAAAGCAGCACCAAACTGGCTGGCAATAAATAGCGCGAGGCAACCTCATAAAGTTTGGAATGTTCGCCCGAAATGATGCGAAAAGCCATTGGACTGCCTGCAAACCAACTGATATTGAGCAGCGAGGGCAGAAAATAAACCAACAACAACGCCGGAACATATTGGTAAAAAAAACGGAAACGAGGACTTTTTTCTGTCTGAAAAACCAGCACTAAAATCAAGAAAAGTAGTCCTAATACTACCGCGTCGTTGAGGATAAGGGGCTTCATAAGGGCTGTAAATTATTCGATGATACGGCGAATGCAGATAAACTGAACGGCAGGTTGCGGGTCGAAATGTAGCGGGGTGATCATCAGTCCGGGTAAAATACTGTGAATCACCGAGATAGCGCCATCTTCTTTCACTTGATGCACCATGGCCGTATGCCCGTAGTAGTAGCCACCGGCCCAAGGGTAGCCATAGAAAACAATATCGCCTTTCTGTGCTTCGGCAAGGGGCACATCTTTACCCAACAACACCTGATTAGCCGGGGTACGGGGTATTTCAATGCCCATTTTCTTATACACATATTGGGTAAATCCGGAGCAGTCGAAACCATAGGGGGTGGTGCCGCCATAGATATAAGGCAAGCCCAAAAAACGCTCTGCAAATTGCACCAGGCTGTCTTGTTTTTGGCTGATGCGTTGTTGAGTGGCCAAGACCCAATCGTAAGCTTCGCTGTCGAAACCAGATAAAGATTCGTTTTCAACTGCAATAAGTTGGTGGTATGCCCAAAGGCTATCGGGGTAAACGTTGGCAGGGGTGTCGGCATATACAAATTTGGGTAGTAAAAGAACCCATAACCAGCACCAAGACCATTTTTTTGTGAAATATAAGGCCATACAATAAGGAGTCAGGCGTAAATTTTTAGATAAAATTGTAGGGCGCAAAGCTACGGCATTCATCGGTTTTGTCCAAAGATTGTGCTTGATAAGTTAAAGTAAGGCTGTCAAATTCACGGAAAAGTATAACTTCGCAAGCTTTCAAACCACAATTGGGGCGTAATATTGCCGCCAAAACAAAAAGGGTGCTTTGCTTATTTTAAGATTCAGAAAATGCCTTTTATTTTTGCAAACTTTTTATCCTTGAACCATCAACTGAAATAGCGATATGACATTCCCAAGCATTCTTACAGATAACAAATTGAAAAATGTGAAGCTCACCTTAGATGACGACGGCATTGCTACGATCACCATCAACCGATCTTCTAAATTGAACGCCCTCAATTACGAAACCATCGAAGAACTCCGCAGGGCTATGCAAGAAGTATATGACAACACCGAAATCCGCAGCGTAATCATTACCGGCGAAGGCACCAAAGCCTTTGTAGCCGGGGCTGATATTGCAGAACTCTCCAAATTGGACGAGGTGAATGCCAAAAGATATTCGCAAAATGGCCAAGATGTGTTTGCGATGATCGAAAACTGTCGCAAACCAGTGATTGCCGCCGTGAATGGCTATGCTTTGGGCGGTGGGTGCGAATTGGCGCTGGCTTGTCATATGCGTGTGGCGGTCGAAAATGCCAAATTCGGTTTGCCGGAAGTAAAATTAGGCACTTTGCCCGGCTTTGGGGGTACCCAACGACTTACACAAAGCATTGGCAAAGCCAAAACCTTGGAGTTGATTATGACCGGCGATATGCTTTCGGCCAGCGAAGCCAAAGAGTTGGGTTTGGTAAACCACGTAGTGCCTACACACGAAGAAATGATGAAAAAAACCAAGGAAATTTTGCGCAAGATTGCTACCTCCAGCCCTATAGCGGTTTCTTTGGTGATCAATACCGTCAACACGGTTTATAGCAGCCAAGAAAGAGGCTACCAAAAAGAAGCTCAATTCTTTGGAGCTACTGCCAAAACCAATGATTTTCACGAAGGAATGCAAGCGTTTTTGGAAAAAAGAAAACCTAATTTCTTAGGCAAATAAAAACCTGCGGCTTCTTGGAAGTTTCCATCAAAGGTATAACAAAACCGAACTTCAGGCAGTGAGCCTTGGGTTCGGTTTCTTTTTTTGATAAGCAATGAGTGGGTTAAACCCTATTTTTTTACTTTGGCTAACTGTTCTGCTTGCATAATTTTGATGATGGCTTGTGTTATGGTATCATAGATGCTTTCCCAGGCGGTCTCTACTTCTCTGTTCCACTGGTTTTGCTCACTCAAAATAATTTGGAGCATCGACAAAAAAGCCGTTCGGAATGAGCGGAAGAAAGCAACATCTACCCCATAATGCACGTGGCGTTTGGCCAAAAATTTTACTTCCTCTTCTATGTGATCCAATTTATGTACCTTGGTGAAAATGACCGAAATGGCCATTACCAACTTATGCTTTTGTTGTTGAATATCTTCCTTGAAAAGCGCACGGGCATTGGGTTCAAGTTCAAAGAATTTTTCATAAAAAATTCCTCCTGCTTCTGTAGCGTGGCAAACGACATTGAACCAAGTGTCTTTCACCAACTTTATGTGCGATTCTAACATGTAATAGGGGGTTGAGGTTTTTTGGATAAACACAAATATATTTATTTATATTAAAAAAAAAGTGTCTTTTTAGGAAAATTTATTTCTAAATTGGCTCATGTCAATGCTAAATTGACGGTTCTGTAATGTATAATTTACAACAAATTCCAGAAAATCTTTCATTGGTTTTTTGATATTTTTGACACTTGCGTTATT
>DMHB01000381.1 GCA_003449595.1 Microscillaceae bacterium
TCCGCAACCGCCGGACTGTACTTGTCTCCTTTTCTTTATTATTTGCCATTGTTGTAGCATTAGGCATTCTTACAGCTTCCAGTGTAACAAGTTTAAATAATTTATTCAGAGAAGCTCGCGACAAATTTTTGCCTGCTATTGAGGTTTCCTTGATTACAGAGAAATTATATGCCAATCGTTTGAATTTAGAAGAACACATTTTAGAAAAAGATAGTCTTACGTTGCCTAAAATCGAGGGGCTTATTTTCCAAAACAACAAGCAAATCGACTCATTGATAATTCAGTACTCTGATATTTACAGCTCGCCTGTAACGAGCAACAATTTACAAAAATATAGAAATCAGATACAAGAATATCGCAACTTAGAAACACTTATCATCAAACAAAGCCGCAGAGGCTCAAAACAACAAGCGCTGCTCAATTTTATTGGCAGAAGTTCGCGTATTTTCCAAGGGATGATCAAACCTATGGAAAAGCTCATCAATATCCATACTACCGAGGGACAAGAGTTATACAAAAAATCGGAAGATTTGGCTAGCCAAATTCGGTTTTACTTATACTTGGCGGTGGGTTTGGCATTCGCAATTGCCATTATTGTGGGTACCATTGTAGGTTTTACTTATATGAACGAGTAACCAATGCTTGGAATGTTGCGGGTTTTGGTAATTGTATGGGTAGCTTTAGGAATCGGCTACGGTGAGGCAACCGCCCAAGTAGCAGGCCGTTATACCTTTTCCTTTCTGAATTTACCCAACAACGCCCGCATAGCAGGATTGGGCGGTTTGAATACCGCCTTGGCCAAAGGCCATCCTGATGTAAATCTTTTTAGCCAAAACCCTGCCTTGTTAGACTCCACCCAGCACCAACAATTGGGGGTCAATTTTAATCCTTACTTCGCCGGTATCAGCAACACAAGCGTTCATTATGCCCATCAATCTGCCAAAGCAGGCACTTGGGGGTTTGGCCTTCATTTTGTGAACTATGGAACCATACAACAAACCGACGACGCAGGCAACGTATTAGGTAGTTTTCAGGCCAACGATTTTGCCCTTACTACGGCTTATGCACACCAAGTCAATCATTTTAGGTTTGGCTTTTCGCTCAAACTCATTGGCTCGCAGTTGGCCGGATACAATGCCTATGCCCTTGGATTCGACCTGGGTGTTATTTTCAAACATCCAGAAAAAGATTTTGTGGCCGCCGTGGTATTCAAAAATGTAGGCTTCCCTGTCAGTGGTTTTGTTGATTACCAAAGCATTGTTTTGCCTTTTGATGCTCGTTTAGGTATCGCTTACAAACCCGCCTTCATGCCTTTTCGATTTCATGTCACCATTTACCAACTTTATGAATACGATGTCAATAGCCGAATAGGCAACGCCCAAGCTACAGGTGCAACTACTCAAAACCAGCCCGGTAGTTTGGCAGACAATCTTTTCAGACATTTGGCTTTTGGAGGTGAATTATTAATTAGCCGAAATTTTCAATTGCGCGTAGGCTATAACCATCAAATCAGGCAAGATTTGCGTTGGGCAAACGGTGGATTAGGAATGGCAGGTTTTTCGGTGGGGCTGATGATACGTGTCAAAGCTTTCGAGTTTTCCTATACCCTTGCGGGATACCACCCGGTGGCCTTGCAAAACTTTTTCACACTCAATACACACTTTACTTCCTTAAAAAAACGGTGATTGCAGCTTGGGTCGATCTCTCCCCAATTGTGCTCAGTTTTCAATTGGCCTTCTGGAGTTTCCTGATATTATTCCCTTTGGGGATAGCATCAGGCTTTGTTTTGTTGCACTTATCCCCTTTCTGGAAAAAATGCTTTAAAATAGTACTTACCCTGCCTTGGGTATTACCTCCTTCGGTATTGGGCTTTTATTTTCTTTTGATATTGAACCCCAACCAAGGATTGGGTAAATGGCTTTTACAGTACTTCAACCTACGTTTGGTTTTTAGTTTTGAAGGTATAGTAGTAGCCACTACGCTCTTCAGTTTACCATTTTTTTTACAACCGCTTTTGGCAGCCTTAGAAAACCTGCCCTCTTCCCTGAGCGAGGCGGCTTACACCTTGGGCAAAACACGTTGGCAAACTTATTTGTACGTTCTACTTCCCAGCGTCCGCAACACACTTTTCAACATAGCCGTACTCACTTTTGCCCATAGTTTAGGTGAGTTCGGATTGGTGTTGATGATCGGGGGTAACATCCCTACAGAAACCAGGGTGGCCTCCATTGCCATATTCAGCGAATTGGAAGCACTCCATTGGACCGAAGCCCACATTTATTCAACCATTATGCTGGTGCTGGCTATTTTTTTCTTGGCAATAGCTCATTGGAAAATTACCCCCCAATAATGCAACTTACTTGTATGAATTG
Organism: Microscillaceae bacterium; assembly: GCA_003449595.1. Taxonomy (GTDB): domain Bacteria; phylum Bacteroidota; class Bacteroidia; order Cytophagales; family Microscillaceae; genus UBA8158. The sequence continues at coordinate 2,373 of DMHB01000381.1, forward strand.
AGTAATATTATATAGTTTTATAGATGTTCAATTTTAAATTAAAATTTATGACTAAAAAGTTTATTACTCTACTCATTTTGGCCTGTCTTAGTTTTACGTTTGCTTTTGCACAAGGTAATAGTAACGGCAAAGGAAATGGAAAAGGCAATGGCAACGATGGCGACAATGGCAAAGGAAATAATCCTTCCGAAAAAGCCCAAGCCCGTGCACAAGAAATGAAAGAAGTGCTCGGATTAAGCGATGAAGATGCTAACAAGCTTCGAGAAATTCAGTTCGAGCGTATGCAAGCGCACAAAGCCCTTCAACAACGCGTCAAAGAAAAATACCCTGATAAAGAAGAGCGAAAAGCCAACAAAGAAGCCATCAAAGAAGAATTCAAAGAAGAACGTCGAAGTATTCAGCAGGAATTCAAAGAAAGTATGCGTGCTGTGTTAAGTGAAGACCAAATGCAGAAATGGAAAGAATACAAAAAAGAGAAAACCGGTAAAGACGACGACGATGATGATGACGATGATGACGACGATGATGACAACGGAAAAGGCAATGGTAACGGGAACGGAAAAGGTAACGGAAATGACAAAGGCAACGGGAACGGAAATGGAAAAGGGAAAGGAAAAGGCAACGATTAATTAAGTAAATTTTCTCCTTTTTTAAATTCTCACTCAAACACCTTAGTAGTTTAAAAAACTACTAAGGTGTTTTCAAATAATGGTTATGCAAAAAAAGGTCGTTTTCTTCCTACTTTTCCTCTTTGCACATTTTTCCTGCGCTCAACCGCCAATTGAAGGTTTATATAGAGGTCTAATAACACAAAACTCGGGTGGTTTGTCAGACCAATATTACATGGAGCTTAACATCACTATCCAAGAGGATGGTTCTATCTTAGGCGCTTCATTTTTTAAACTGTTTGAAGACAGAGATGTATATGTCAAATATGAATTGGTAGGCAAATTACAACAAGAGCAAATGATGCTCCAAGAAACTAAAATTTTTGAAGAGCAAATTTATGAGGGTGCTTACTTTTGCTACAAACAGATGCGCCTAACAATCATATATCAAGCAGATCAATATTATCTACAAGGTGATTGGACTTCAGATAACTGTCCTAATGCCAAAGGAATTATCAAACTAAAAAAAGAACAAATCTTATAAAAAAGCCGGTATGCTCTGCACACACCGGCTTTGAAGAAGTAATTGCTAAAATGATTAGTTAGATTTATGCGAATATTTAACCTCTTGGGGTACAGGTTTTAAATCCCAAATAATACCAAACCAAGATAAGACTTTTAGCACATAATAAGTAATGTCGATCTCCCACCAGAAAAACCCTTGACGCGCTGAACTCTGATAATAATGGTGATTATTATGCCATCCCTCGCCCAAGGTCAGCAATGCTAACCATATGCTATTACGCGATTCATCGCCTGTTTTATACCTTGCTTTACCAATTTTATGCATCAGTGAATTGATAGAAAAGGTGCCATGGTACAAAAACACAGTGCTTAGGAAAAACCCAACAAACAAAGTAGAAAGGCCGGCAGAGAATAACGAAATGCCTTCGCCTCCATTGAACCAACCACCAATTACGGTTACCAAGGTGGCCAAAACTAAAGGAGGGATGAGATAATTTTTATCCAACCATCTCAAATCGGCATACTTGTAAAAATCACCTATTACCTTATAATTAGTATTTTTTCTTTTATAGTCTTCGCCTACTATCCACCCGATGTGCGAGTACCAAAAACCATAATGCTTTGCTGAATGTGGATCTTCAGGTGTATCACTATGGCGGTGATGATGTCTATGGTTAGCTGCCCACCAAAGTACACCTTTTTGCACAGAGGTTTCGGCCATAAATGCCAAGAAGAACTGGAAAACACGAGAAGTTTTGAAAGTTCGGTGTGAGAAATAACGATGATAACCACCGGTAACGAAGAACATGCGAACGAAATACAAGCTGATGCATATCAGCCAGTCGAACCAAGTAGCACCTGTCCATAGGGCAGCTAATGGAATTAAATGCATGAAAAGCATTCCGTAGCTGTTTATAAAGGAAGGTTTGCTGCGTGTTTGCGTAGTCATATTAGGGAAATAGAAATTAAATAAGAGATACTAAGTGAAACAAACTTGATTAAAAATACAACTCTATTGTTATAAACAAACCATTTTAAGCAAGTTTTTTCTCAATTATTCAACTTTCAAAACAAGACAAAATTGCATAAATACTGACTTTTGAATGTATAAAATTTTGTTTTTTTGCCGAAATGATGACAAAATTTCATCAATTAGTAATTGGAGCAATTTTTATTTGCTAAGTATATATTCCTCAATCAATCATAAAAAAAGTATGCTTAGTTTCATTCACCAAGAAAATGCTGATGAGTCAGACGCCCTTTACTCATCCGAAGATCGCAACCAAAATGAGTAACGCCTTTTAGATGCTTACTCACAGGCTGTGGTTGGCGCCGTCGAAAAAGTTAGTCCGGCAGTCGTCCACCTAAAAGTAAAAACTTCTAAAACAAATCATAGGCGTTGGGGTAACCGTCCACAAACCGGCAGCGGTTCGGGTTTCATTATTGCTGCTGAGGGTTTTATTGTTACCAACAACCACGTAGTGAGCCAAGCAGTCCAAATAGAAGTCGATTTGCCTGATGGTCGAACTTTTCAGGCCGAGGTTATCGGAACCGATCCTGCTACAGATTTGGCTGTACTCCGTATTTATGATGATCATTTGCCTTCTGTTGTATTGGGTAACTCAAATCAACTGCGTGTGGGGCAATTGGTTATTGCATTAGGAAATCCTTATGGTTTTCAATACACTGTAACGGCAGGTGTTGTAAGTGCTTTGGGTCGCTCACTTCGTTCCAGTGTGGGTCGCCTGATCGACAATGTAATCCAAACCGACGCGGCACTCAATCCGGGAAACTCAGGAGGCCCCTTGGTAAACTCCTTGGGGCAGGTTGTAGGCATTAATACTGCCATTATTTTACCTGCGCAAGGCATTTGTTTTGCGGTGGCCTCTAACACGGCAGACTATGTAATTGGCAAACTCATCACCGAAGGCCGTGTCAAGCGGGCTTATTTAGGCATAGCGGGTCAAACCTTACCCATCGCCCCTTCATTTGCCAAACAATTACAATTGACAACTAAAAGTGGTGTAATGGTTCAGCAAA
>DMHB01000031.1 GCA_003449595.1 Microscillaceae bacterium
GTGATAGGACGCAAGCCGCGCATAGCTGCCCCAATGCCTTGCCCAATGATGGTGGCCTCGCGGATGCTGGTATCGGTAACGCGCAACTCGCCGTGCTTTTCTTGCAATCCGGCAAAGGCTTGGTTTACATCGCCAATCTTGCCCACATCTTCGCCGATGGCAAACACCCGCGGATCGCGCGAAAGAATGGCATCGAAACAGGCTTGCAATACCTCACGACCATCGACCCACTTGGCTTCTTCGGCATACACCGGTTTGACTTCGGGCACAAGCAGTGCCGACTCGGCAGACTGGCTATATAAATGCGAATTGTAATCGTCGGCAGCTTGGGTTTGCAGGGTTTGGAGCAAGCTAAGTACTTCACCTTTGGCAGGATGTTTTTCTTGGCTTAACCAACGCAAGGCTTTGCGGAGCACGCGCACCGTATCGCTCTTGATAGGATGCACAATGTCTTTCAGTTCTTGTACTAATTTTTGCAGCTCGGCAGACTGGCTACTTTGGGTAGCTACTTTTTGCAACAAATCAAGTGCTTGGCTGAATTGCGGCTTGATAGAGGCATTGAAAGCTTTCCAAGCATTTTCGCGGGCTTTGTTAGCCGTTTTCTTGGCTTCTTGGTCTATTTGCTCCAAGGTGGCTTCGTCAGCCCATTCGTTTTCCAAAATCCATTGGCGCATCTTGAGCAAACAATCGTGTTGCTTTTCCCACTCCAACCGCTCTTTGGATTTGTATCTTTCGTGCGAGCCGGAAGTAGAATGCCCTTGGGGTTGGGTCATTTCGACGACGTGAACCAGAACCGGAACGTGTTGTTCGCGGCAAACCTTGGCAGCGCGTTGGTAAGTTTCGCAAAGCGCTTGGTAATCCCATCCTTTGACAGTAAAAATCTCGTAACCTTGGCCAGTAGTGCTGTCGCGCTGAAATCCCCGCAAGGCTTCCGAGATACTTCCTTTGGTGGTGTGGTATTCTTTGGGCACAGAAATACCGTATTCATCATCCCAGACAGAAATCAACATAGGCACTTGCAGCACACCGGCAGCATTGATGGTTTCAAAAAATATCCCTTCTGAGGTAGAAGCGTTGCCAATTGTTCCAAATGATACTTCGTTGCCGTGTACGGAAAACTGCGTAAGGTTATGGAGGTCGGGGTTTTGCCTATATAGCTTTGAAGCGTAAGCCAAGCCCAATAAACGCAGCATTTGGCCGGCTGTAGGCGAAATATCGGAACTTGAGTTTTTGAGTTGGCTAAGCACCTTCCACGAGCCGTCGTCGTGCAAAAGACGGGTACCAAAATGCCCATTCATCATCCTTCCGGCTGAGGCGGGGTCGGCTTCTATGCTGGTGTGGGCATAGAGTTGGGCAAAATATTGGTCGAGGGTCAGTTCGTCGATGGCCAGCATAAAAGTTTGGTCGCGGTAATACCCCGAGCGAAAATCGCCGGGTTCGAAGACCTTGGCCATAGCCAACTGGGCTACTTCTTTGCCATCGCCAAAAATGCCAAATTTAGCTTTTCCGGCAAAAACTTCTTTGCGCCCGATCAGGCTCACTTCGCGGCTTTCGCGCCCCACTTGGTAGGCTTGTAATACTTCTTCTTTGGTGAAATTGAGCGTTTGGGATAGTTCTTTTACAGCCATTTCCTTTGTTGTGATTAGAAAAATATTGAGTCAAATAGACATTTGTGGTTGCTTTGGTGTGGTAGTTTGCATACCCACCCCAAAAATGATCTATATTAACGGTGTGCAAAAATAACTAAAAAAGGAACGGCGGCCAAAAGTCGCAGTTTTGGATTAGGAAAATATTTTTTAGCACTTTTTTGAGTAGGGCTTCCTGTCTATTTCCTTGTTTTCAGGAAGCCCTCCTCTTGCCGCCCAACCTACGCTGTGAAGGCAGTATTGGGGTTGTTTTGCTGCACGCGGCCTTCCTGAAAAGCCATAAAATGCTGCCATACTTGTTCGGGGGCTTCCACCTGTGGGTAATGCCCGATGTTGGGCAGCAAAACGGTGTCGGGGTTGGGGATGAGTTCGTGGTAGCGTGCCACCATATGTGCGCCCGATACGGGATCATAAGCCCCGTCGATGACCCGCAAAGGCACTTGGGTTTCTATCAAACAGTTGACCCAACGTTCGCGATGACGGCGGCGGTCTTCCATATAGAAAATCAACTTATGCAGTACATTTTTGCCGTCTTCCAAGTTGATCAGGTGCCAAAAATCAATAAATTCTTGTTCGGAAGGCTGGGTTTGCGGGCCGAATATTTCTTTAAAAGTTGCCCTGAACTTGCGCGCACCCATTAGCTTGACCACCAAAAAACCAATGGGGCTGATCAAGAGTTTTTGCACGGGTTTGGCAAAATGTGTTTCGGGGAAAATACCCCCGTTTAAAAAACAGATTGAAAGAATCTCCAAACCACCGGTTTGGCCTTTTTTTCGTCTGTCTTCGTAGCGCGCCAGTAGTTCTTGCGCCACTGTGTCGCCATAGTCGTGGGCTAAAATATGCGCTTTGGCGATGCCTTGTTTGGCCAGAAGGGCTTCATACAAATCGGCTTGATCGTGAATAGAATAGGTATATTTTTTGGGCTTGGCCGAATAGCCGAAGCCGATCATATCGGGCGCTATGGTTTGGAATCGAGCCGTACATTGCGGCCATAGTTTGTACCAATCCCAGCTGCTGGTGGGGTAGCCGTGAATAAGCACTAAGGGTACTCCTTGACCATCTTGCACAAAGAAAATAGTATGGCCTTTGTAATCGAAATATTGACCCTTGTTTTTCCAATCTTGAAGTTGCATTGTGTAGAGCGTTTTGTTGTGAAATGGTATAAAAAAAGGCTGAAACAGTATTGCTTCAGCCTTTAAATTTATAAAACTATTGGATTAATCTGCTAACTCATTGAGTTCAACCACCGATACTTTG
>DMHB01000228.1 GCA_003449595.1 Microscillaceae bacterium
TGGGCAGCGAGATTTTGTGGCCTACGGATACAAATACCGGATTGCGATTGTCTTGGGTGCGCAACACTGCGCCAAGTATTTCTCTTTGAGCCGAACCATTGAACAGCGTCGCAGTGGCGCCTCGGGTAGCTTCCAATTGGGCGGCCTCATAAGTACCAAAAAGTTTTGATTTTCCACAGCCAATGGTCGGAATGTTTAAAGTTACGCCCAAATGGCAAGCCAAGCCAAAGCGGCGAGGATGTGCCAACCCTTGCCCATCGCAAATGACCAAATCGGGCATTTGTTTGAGTTTTTGGAAGGCTTCTAACAAAGGCGGTAATTCCCGAAAGGAAAAATAACCCGGCTTGTAAGGAAAAACAGCTTGGCCAATAAACGATTGACTTTCAACACATTGCAACGTGGTAGCCTCTAAAACAGCAACCACAGCAACAATGGTGTCGCTGTGGTTGTCGTAGGCTACGTCGGTGCCCGCTATCCAACGAATGGGGCTGGGCAATTCATCTTGTTGAATCACCTTGGCGGCGGCGGCCAATTGCTTGAGGCGCAAATCTTCCCAATCGATGGGGCTTTCGTTTTCCACTGAATTGGGTCAAACTTGGCGTAAGCTGAACGTGAGCACAGGGCGCTTGTAATGGTTGATAATTTCTTCTGACAAACTCCCCAAGAAATACCGCGCCAATCCTTTGCGCTGGTTGGTGGCCATCACTACTAAATCAGCATCGATTTCGTCGGCATAGTTGCGAATGCCCACATCTTCGCTGATAGCAGCATAAATGCGCAGGCTGAAATTGTGCAAGTCTGTTGCCTTGACAAGTTTATAAGCCCGTTCTTCTATTTCTTTGTTGGTCAAAAACGTGGATGGCGTATTGACAAAAAGCAGTTCTAAGTGTGCTTCAAAAGCTTCTAACAAGGGCATTAATTTTTTTACTACGGCAGCGTGTTGGTCGAGTAAGAGTGAGGCAAAGACTATTTTTTTAGGTAGAAAATTTTCTACTTCTGCTATAAGCGATAGCACCGGCACAGTTGCGTGGCGAACTATTTTTTCTGTATTCGATCCGATGAGCATTTCGTCTAAGCCACTGGTGCCTTTGGTACCCATTACAACCAAATCTACTTGGTTTTCTACTACAAATTTTTCAACTACTTTGAATAAATCGCCTGTAAACACGTGTGCCTTGATGGGAATATTGGGCAAGGCAAAGGCTTCTACCTGTTTTTTTATGTGATCTTGTGCGGTAGCTTTCACGTGCTCGGTATATTGCTGCTCGATGGTCATTTCGACATCGGTTTTACTGGCTATTCCAAAAGCTGCCGAAATAAGTGGAACCGTATGAATCAAATGAATTTGACCATTCATTTTTTGGGCAATTACTGCGGCAGCTTTGAGCGCATTGTCAGCGTGCTTCGAGAAATCGGTCAGTACTACGATATTTTTCATTGGTGTGGGTTTTCGATGAGAAAGTTATTAAAATTATAGTTTTAGAGAGAAATATAAAAAAAGGCAGGAAAAAAAATTTTCCTGCTTTTTTAAATTACCAAAAAAACAAAGTCATTTAACTTTTTCAGTTTCGGAGTGCTTGGCTACCAAGGTCAATACAGGTTTATCGGCGTGGTTAACCACATCTTCGGCAATACTACCAGAAAGCAAGTGTGCAATGCCTTTGCGCTGGTGGGTGGCAATGGCAATGAGGTCGGCATTGATGTCTTCAGAGAAATTGGTAATACCTAACTCTTCCAACACTTCGTTGTAAATGGTAAACTGATAGTTGGTAAGATTAGCTTTTCGGATAAGTTCCTCTTTTAATTGCAATATCTTGCGTGTGGGCATAAAATCGCTTGGCGTATTGACATACAGCAAATGAAGGGTGGCTTGAAACGCTTGTTGCAATACTTGGATTTTAGCCAAGGCTTCCAACTGATCGTCTCGCAGCGAGGTGGCAAAAACAATATTTTTCAGGTCGAAACTTACGTGGTTGGATTTGAGCGTTAGCACCGGGCAAGCAGAAAACCGCACTACTTTTTGGGCATTCGAGCCTACCAAGGCTTCGTCGATGCCGGTAGCTCCGGTGGTGCCCATCACTACCAAGTCGATGCCGTGCTTTTCGATGGTTTCTTTCAAAATTTGATAGAAATTACCTATTTCAATAAAGGTGCTAATGCTTACACCGTTTTTATGCTCATTGACTAATTTTTGCAAATGCTCTTGCGCATTGTTGGTGAGGTATTCAATATATTTTTGTTCTACGGCTGCATCAATGTACATTCCGTCGGCTACCGCTGTGTATGAGCGGATAGGTTCTACAATATGGATGGTAATTAGCTCGGCACCTAACTGCTTAGCCATTTGTTTGGCGACAGCAAAAGCGTTGTTGGCACACGAGGAGAAATCTACTGGCACTAAGATCTTTTTCATACTACTTTAATTTGTTTAGGTAATGCGTTGATAATCATACTGAATCGCACTGCTAAATTAGGCAGTGATTTAGACTGGGCAAATGACATTTATCAGTTACTGTACTGATATTAGTTGCCCTATCCCAAAAAGCAAAACAAACAAGAGGGTGCTAAGCGCCAGATGTTTTAGATAAGGATCAACTGCCGCAGGGCTGGAGGCTTGTTGCACAGCACGAATATTTTGAAAAAATAAAGGCAAAGTAATTAAAAAAAGAAGCTGCCAAGGGCTTTTCCAAGTAAATGATACATACAACGAAGTGGCAGCCAAGGCAGCTACCAACAACAGCGTATGATAAGTTATGGCCAAAGATCGTCCTATCCTTACGGGGATAGATTTCTTCCCTGCCTTTTGATCCGATTCGATATCACGAATATTATTCAAATTCAGCACCCCAACGGCCAACAAGCCACTGCTGGAAGCCGGTAGTAAAACCATCCATTGCCAAGTGGTGGTATATAAATAAAAAACGCCTGACACGGCTACGGCTCCAAAAAAAATAAATACTGACAAATCGCCCAAGCCTGCATAGCCATAAGGCTTTTTGCCCATTGTATAAGTAACTGCGGCCACAATAGACAACAACCCCAACCCTAAGAAAACAACAAAGTCTTGCCACGTTTGCAAGCTTATCCATAACAAACCAACTCCTGCACCAAAAGCCAACAACGCACAAAGCGCAATAGCGACTTGCATCGCTTTAGGCGTTATTTTACCTGCCTGCACCATCCGGGCCGGGCCTTGGCGCTCGTCGTGGTCGGCTCCGTGAAGAGTGTCGCCATAGTCGTTGGCCAGATTGGACAATACCTGCAAAAAAATAGCCGTCAGGCAGCTAACTCCGCAAATTAAAAAAGAGAATTTCCCCATCGAAGCCGCCAAAAAACTACCCATCGCTATACCTGCCAAAGCCAAGGGCAAGGTGCGTAACCTAAAAGCTTGTATCCAATCTTGTAACATATTCAAATTAAGATTTTATTGAAAAGGGCTTAAAAATTCGCCACACAGGTTGTCGTTTGAGCAAATAAATCAGCATTGAAATCACACAAACATCTAACAACCAATCTTATACAGATGTTTTTAGCTATGTTTGCACAAGTTAAAAACAAAAAAACTTTTAGCCTCTCCGGCAAACTTAGCCCAAAATATTTCACACCACCAATCCCCCCTCCTACCCAATATGGTAACCATTCCAAAACCCAATGCAAGCGAATATGCTCCTTATTATGCGCCCTACATCGATGCAATTCCACAAGGCAATATTTTAGAAATTTTAGAAAAAAACTTAGACGAAATAACCGATCGCTTAGGCGATTTGACCGACGAGCAAGGCAATTTTCGATATGAAGCCGGCAAATGGTCTATAAAAGATGTGCTGGGACACATCATTGATGCAGAGCGTGTTTTTGCTTACCGCTGTTTGCGCGTAGCCCGCCTTGACAAAACCCCGCTACCCGGATTTGATCAAGATGATTATGTATTGAACCATCAAGCCGAAAAACGAACCTTGTATAGCTTACTCAAAGAGTTGGAATCGGTTCGTATGAGTACCATCGCCTTGTTTGAAAGTTTAGCCCCCGAAACTTATGAGGCTACCGGTGTGGCCAGCGACAAGCCGGTGAGTGTCAAAGCCTTGATTTACATTGCCGCCGGGCATACCCTGCACCACTGGAAAGTTTTACAAACGCGTTATTTGCCCCATATTTTATAAGGCATTTTGGAAAAATTTGGCCTCTCAATTATCGAAATATAACTATTTATTGAAAAAATGCTGTTTAGTTTATCTAAATGGCATTTTTTTTGTAATTTTAGTGAAACAATTTGCATTAAATTTATTTTTATAAGACAACTAAACGAACATCGTCATGGAAACACACTTTGAAACCAAATATTGCCATATTAGCTACGACCCTGTCAACAATTGGATTGTCGCTGCTTGGAAAGATTACCAAACCGTCGAGCAAATCAAAACAGGCATGGAAGAACTCCTACTGGTATTCAAAAAGACCGGCTGTGGGTTTGCCATCAATGATTTACGCTCCAGCAAAGGGACTTTTACTGCCGTAAATTCTTGGCTTGCCAACGAATGGATGCCCCGCGCCCTCGAAGCAGGCTACACGCTTTGCGCGATGGTGTATCCTGCCGATATTTTTACCAAATTTGCTGTCAGCGATTTGGCCCGCAAGTATGAAAAAAGCGGTCTTACTCAATTTAAACTCAACAGCTTTGACGACATCAACAAAGCCATCCAATGGATCAAACAAGAAAGCCCTCAGTTTAGCAAGTTCTAACCTTTTCTGACTTATTTGCCACTCTTTTTCACATTGAAGCCGCTTTTTGCGGCTTTTTTTGAACAACATCTACCTATGAAAAAAACTACAAAAACCTTTTTCTTTACAACAAGCATTGTACTGACTTTGTATTTGGTCGGTTGTGGATCGAATAAAACCAAACAAGTGGTTTCCGACAAAATTACCAGCCCCAAAGATTTAGAAAACCACACCCAGGAGTTTAAAAAAGAAATTATCAAAGTTACCGATGGCGTATATGTGGCCATTGGCTATGGTTTGGCCAATTCTATTTTGATCGAAGGCAAAGACAGCGTCGTCATTGTCGATGTACTCGAATCGATGCAAGCCGCAGCCGAAGTGCAAAAAGCTTTTGCCAAAATATCTGCCAAGCCGGTAAAGGCGCTCATTTATACCCATTACCACCCCGACCACGTCTATGGCGCACAAGCATTTGTGGGCAAGGGAAACAAGGTGGCTGTTTATGCCCACGAAACCACCCCCCGCTATTTGGACGAAATAGCCACTGTAACCCGCGAAATCCATCAAATCAGAAGCCTGAGAATGTTTGGTGTATTTTTAGATCAAAAAGCTTTGGTCAATGCCGGCATCGGCGAACACCTCCACATCGACGAGGGAGCGACTTTAGGGCTGATTCGCCCTACGCACTTATTTGCCAAAACCTTGTCAGTCAACTTGGCCGGGGTTAGTTTCGAGCTTATACACGCTCCGGGCGAAACCGATGACCAAATATTTGTGTGGCTGCCCGAAAAGAAAGTAATGCTCTGTGGCGATAACTACTACAAAACCTTCCCCAATCTCTATACCATTCGTGGCACACGCTACCGCGATCCAATGCAGTGGGTCAATAGTTTGGACATTATTCGGCAGAAAATGCCCGAATTTTTAGTTCCAAGTCATACCCGTCCCCTGCTTGGCAAAGAAAAAATTTACCAAACCATTACCGACTACCGCGATGCCATTCAATACATCCACGATCAAACCGTGCGCGGGATGAACAAAGGTTTTACCCCCGACGAATTGGTTACGATGGTTAAATTGCCTAAACACTTGGCTGAAAAGCCCTATTTACAAGAATTTTATGGCACAGTAGCTTGGTCTGTGCGCAATGTGTTTAATGGTTATATTGGTTTTTTTGATGGCAACCCAAGCACCTTGCTTCCGCTTGCACCCAAAGAAAAAGCAGCAAGAATGGCCAAATTGGCCGGTGGCGAAAAACAACTCTTGCAACAATGCCAACAGGCTGTTTCTCAAAAAGACTGGCAATGGGCTTTAGAACTAACCGATTACTTGATGCGCTTGGATGTCAACAACAATACTTATAAAGACCTCCGCATACAAGCTTTGACCGCCTTGGGCGAGCAACAAAGCAATCCGAATGCACGCCATTACTACCTTACCCACGTGCTGGAACTAAAAGGCTTGAAAAATGACGGCAATATGGTCAAAAATACCGCCGAAGTAGCCCACGATGTGCCATTGCACGCTATTTTCAAGGCTTTGGCCGTACACCTCAACGCCGACAAAAGCGCCAATACCAACACCAAAGTCGTGTTTGATTTCCCTGATGAAAAAGCGCAATATACCCTCTGGGTGCGCTATGGGGTAGCCGAAGTACAACCTTTTGCGATGGAAAAGCCCGATCTAAAAGTGGTTGTCAATGGCGACATCTGGAAAGAAATTGTGGCACGTTTGCGCAGTCCGCTATGGGCTTACACCAATGGGCAAATGAAAATAGAGGGCAGTAGCAACGATTTCAAAGCCTTTATGGATCTATTTCAGGAATAAAACGGCTTCTTAACAAGACTTGTCGCTTGAGCAAGCCTTAGCTGTTTGTTTAGGCGATAAGTTGTTTTTTTACTTGTGCTATTTCCTGCTTCAAATTGAGCAATGGCGCAAGTTGTTCGAGTTGGTTCAACAATCGTTGCAAAAACTGCTGATGATCGGGCGAGTTGGGCTGAAAGGGCTTATGTAACAAGGCACGCCTTATTTTCGACCATCGTTGCAACAAATCTTTGGTGGGTTGTTCAAAGAAAAAATCCCCAAAATGTTTCCAAATATACCCTATGGCCATTGCGTTGGGATGAATCAAGTCGGCTTTGTAAAATCGATAATCACGCAAATCGTCTATCATAATTTCATAGCTTGGGAAATAAACAACCGGCAGGCTGCGGGCTTGGGCTTGGCGCAAGATAGCCTCGCAGGCTACCCGCAAGATGGCTTTGCTCAGACTATTCTCAACCAACCCATCTTTGGTATGCCTTACGGGACTGACCGTCAAAACTACCTTGGGCGCTAAATCTGGGTTGTACCATTGCCAAAAAGCTTGAACTATCTCTTCAGATGTCAACAACTCTTTTGTAAATAAATGGGCAGGTTGTTTATGACAATTGGCTACTGCTTGGCCATTTTGCTTTAATTTGTGTACAAAAGCTGTTCCCCAAGTAAAAACATAAATGGGTTGCTTTTGACTACAAAACTGTGCAACCGCCCTAAACTGGTCTTGAATACTTAGCTTCAGCGCAAGCTTATCAGAAGCAACCCACTGCGAATGGAAATCATAATGATGCCATTGTGCCCCGTGTTGCACAAAAAGCGACTCGTCAACTGTCTCAGTTGTAGCTTGCTGCAACAGCTTGAAAATAGCCAAAGGATTGAAAAGCGTACCCCAAGGATTGGCCAAGACATCAAACTTATTGGCAGTCAAACGTTGGCCAATGTGCTGCGCAAAACAAGACCCCAGTGTGAGCAACGAGCTATGGTGGTTAATTGCAAAAGGAGTTGGTTCTTTGATTTGTAAAGCAGTGCGAAGCAGCATAGGCATAAAAAAAGGCTGCTCTTTTACAAGAACAGCCCATTGGTAATATTGAATTAGTCGGCTACTACTTTAAAATTGATTTTTTGCTTAACCTCTCGGTGCAAATCAATGGTAGCAGTATAGTCGCCCAAGGTTTTCACTTCGTTGCTATTGTCGATGGTAATTTTACGGCGATCGATGTCAAAACCTAATTTACGAAGTTCGTCAGCCAATTGGATGGTGGTAACGGCGCCAAAAATTTTACCGGTTTCGCTTACTTTGGCAGGCACTACTACTGTCTGGTTGCCCAAACGAGCAGCCAATTCAGCGGCTTCAGCTTTGATTTTTTCTGCTTTATGGGCGGCTTGGCGAATGTTTTCGGCCACTACTTTCTTAGCAGATTCGGTAGCAATAATGGCTAAGCCTTTGGGGATGAGGTAATTGCGGCCATAGCCGGGTTTTACCTTCACAATATCATTTTTATAGCCTAACCCTTTTATATCGTCTTTTAAGATAATTTCCATGATGTTTCCTTACTGTTTGAAAGACTGACCAAAATTATTTCAAAGAATCGGTAACATAAGGCAGTAAAGCCAAATGACGTGCTCTTTTGATGGCTTGCGATACTTTGCGCTGATACTTCAGGCTGGTACCGGTCAAGCGACGAGGTAAAATTTTACCTTGTTCGTTGACAAACTTCAACAAGAAATTGGGATCTTTGTAATCAATATACTTGATTCCGCTTTTTTTGAAGCGGCAATATTTTTTTCTTGTTTCTTGATTGTTGATGGGTTCGTTTACCAATGTCATGATGCAGCCTCCTCGGTTTTAGGGATAGAACTTTCTTGAGATTTTCTGGCTCTTTTCTTTTCGTTATAAGCCACTGCGTGTTTGTCTAATACAACGGTTAGAAAGCGTAATACGCGCTCGTCGCGGCGAAACTCAGTTTCCAATACCGATACTGCCTTTGAGCCGGCTTTGTATTCGAGCAAATAATAGAACCCTGTGGCTTTTTTATCAATGGGATAGGCCAACGATTTCAACCCCCAATTTTCTTCGTGCACCATCTCTACACTTTGGTCAGAAAGTACTTTTCTGAACTTATCAACAGTGTCCTTCATCTGAGCTTCAGACAAAATGGGAGTTAAAATGAACACTGTTTCGTACTGTCTTAATTCCATGAATTACTAATTTTATTAAAATTTGGACTGCAAAGGTATTGATTGCAGGGCAATATTCCAAAAAAGGTGTTATTTTTTTGAGCACTCTGCCCTACTCTTCCTTAAATAACTTCAAAAAACCTTCTTTGTATAGCCTGCC
>DMHB01000043.1 GCA_003449595.1 Microscillaceae bacterium
AGCTTATTGTTTATTTTTTGTGCTGTTTTTGCCCTGCCTGCTTGCAAACGTACCGAGGAAGGTTTAAAAAATGATTGGAAATTTGCCAAAGAACGTTGGGACAAACACAAGAAAAACTACCCCGCGTTGGGCGCATTGCTCGATAAGCAATTGAAAGATGCAGAAGCTATTATGGCCGAGGCCGATAAGCTGAGTAATTTTGAAGAAAAAACCAAGAAAGTAGGCGAAGCCGTAGCCGCCATCAATACCGGTTTTATTGCCGAATTGAATACAGTAGAATACAACAAAGACGAAATCAAGAAAAAAACAGAAAAAATAAAAAAACAAAAGTTCGGCAAGGCTAACCTCAAAAAAGCTGAAAATGCACTCATCGACGGCGATAACGCAGTAGCTGAAGCCGAAAGGATTTTGAAAAACAGCGTGGCTACCAACGACGAAGCCTCAGCTGCTGCCAAAGAGGCCAACAAAGTGCTGAGCAATGCCAAAAAAGGATTGGATGCTGTTGCCAAACTCAAATAATATCGTCTAAGAATTGGTTTTATATGGCTTGTTTATTTGAACAAGCCATTATTTCACCAAAAGCAACTACAAGTAATGACTCAGAAAAAACGTTGGACACTTTTACTCAATCAATCAAGTCGGGGGATTATCATAGTCGCTGCCTTGCTTACTATGCTGGCGCTGCTCTGGTGGGCCAGTACGCCCAAAGAGCAGGGTATATACACTACTTGGGTGATTGTAGAGGTAAGAGGGGGCGAAAGTACCCACAAAGTTGGCACTACCTACACTTTTTATACTGCCGGTATCTACGAAACCCAGTCGGACGAGCTACGAATGGAAGGCAAACTCAAAGTAGAAGACCGTGTGCTATCGCTGAAATTGGGTAATAATCGGAGTTTGCAATACACTTACGAACGCAGTCAGCAAGAATTATTGCTGCGGTCAAAAAACAGAGACGAGGTTTTGAAGTTAAAAAGGAAGTAAAATCTTCCCTTTTAATCGTATGCCCAAAACTTTACGTCTCCTTCTCGGCGACCAACTCAACGCGCAACATACTTGGTTTCGACAAGTTAATCCCGAGGTGTGCTATGTGCTGATGGAAACCAAAACCGAATGCACCTATGTAAAGCACCATATCCAAAAAATCATTGCTTTTTTCTTAGCGATGCGTGCTTTCGCGGAGGCTTTGCAACAACAAGGGCATCAGGTTATTTATTTGCGCCTCGACGACCCCAACAATCTGCACAATTTTGAGCAAAACCTCGACCATATCATTGCAACCCATTCTTTCGAGCGGTTTGAATACCTCTTTCCCGACGAATATCGCTTAGATGTCAGCTTGCGGCAATATGCCCAACAGCTGTCCTTGCCTTATGGTGCTTACGACACCGAACATTTTTTGACCACCAGAGGCCAGTTAGCTCAAATGTTTCGGGGGAAGAAAACGTATCTGCAAGAGCGCTTTTACAGGCAAATCCGTACCGAACACCAAATTTTGATGGACACCGATGGCAAAACACCCCTTACCGGCCAGTGGAATTACGACGTGGACAACAGAAACCGCTATGATGGCAAAGTGCCTATTCCGCCTACGCCACGCTTGCGCGAAAGCATAGCGCCCATCCAAGAGGCCATCCAGCAAATGGAAATCCCCACTTTGGGCAGTGTCGATGCTTCGCAGTGGATTTGGTACACTACGCGCCAAGACGCTTTGGCCGCCTTGCAATATTTTGTGGCGCACTGCCTGCCCTATTTTGGCACTTACCAAGATGCAATGCACGCCGACGAGCCTTTTCTATTTCATTCCAGGCTTTCTTTTGCGCTCAATGTCAAGCTCATTAGTCCTTTGGAGGTAGTAAAGGCGGCCATAGAAGCCTGGCAAGCCAACCCCGAGCGCATTGGCTTTGCGCAGATTGAAGGCTTTGTCCGTCAAATCATAGGCTGGCGCGAATATATGCGTGGGGTGTATTGGGCACAAATGCCGGACTACGAGCAGCTAAACTTTTTTGGACACCAGCGCGAACTACCCCAGTGGTATTGGAACGGCCAAACCCAGATGCGCTGTTTGCAACAAGCCATTGACCAGTCGCTCAAATGGTCGTATGCCCACCACATCCACCGGTTGATGATAACGGGCAACTTTGCTTTGCTGGCTGGCATCCACCCCGACCAAGTAGATGCTTGGTATTTAGGCATTTACATCGATGCCATCCAATGGGTCGAAATCACCAATACCCGTGGAATGAGCCAGTTTGCCGACGGGGGCATCGTAGGCAGCAAGCCCTATGCTTCGACGGCCAATTATATTCATAAAATGAGTAATTATTGTAAGCATTGCGCTTACGAAAAAGACAAAAGAGTGGGCGAAAAAGCTTGTCCGTTCAATAGTTTATATTGGGCATTTTATGAGCAACACCGCGACAAGCTGGCGCGTAATTCGCGCAATGCCTTGGTTTACAAAAACTTAGACAAACTCAGCGAAACAGAAAAAGCAGCCGTATTGGCGCAAGCCGAACATTACTTGGCAAATTTAGACCGGCTTTAGTCTAACGAGCTTTTGCCTGCCCGCGTAAATATGGTGGTGCTATCGTGCATATAATCTATTACTTTGCGCGCCACGATACGCCTGATTTTATATTCCATATCGGTATTGGGTTCTAAAATTTCATACTGAAATTTGAGGATGGCTGCATCTTTGAAAATAGCGCCGGTTTTGAGGTTATAACTTTGGGGTTTGATAAACTGCTGGTATTCGCTGAGCGCTTCGATGAGTTGCTGCTCCAACAAACCCAGGTCTTGCAAATGGGTGTAGGCCACCTCAAATTCGATGCTGATTCGGTTAGCCGATTTCTTGCTGTAGTTCACAAACTCGGTGCTGAGTACCATATTGTTCGGAATATAAACAAACTCGTCGTCGTCCGATGCCATTTGAATATTGAGCAGGGTAATGTCAACAATGCGGCCTTTGTGTTGGCCAATTTTGACATAATCGCCCAGCGAGAGCCTGTCGGAAAACATCAAAATCATCCCGTTAATCATATTCGAGATATAATCTTTGGAAAGCAGCGCCAGCGCCGCCGCCACAATGCTGATAGAAGTAAAAAACTCGCGAATAGCAATCCGAAAGAAAATAAAGGCACTAAATACCCCGATGATAAACAAGAGCAGGGAGTAAATTTGCCGAACCCCGAGCAAGAAATTATCGCGATGAAACTCTGCGATTTGGGTGCGCGCACTGTAAACCCTTACAAACAATATCCGCACTGCATCGAGCACCAAATGCGCCGTAAGATAGAAAGATAGCGCATCTACATAATGCTCCAAGTCGTGGGCTTTGAGGTAGGTTTTGTAGTAAAACTTCACCACCATAAGTCCTAAAAACAAGCCCAGTCTAACAAAAATATAGACCTGCTCGGTGGTGGTCAGCACTTTTTTGCGGATTTGATGCAGCGATAAAGGAAGCAAAGGATTGGTTGAATCAGCCATTTTTGAGTCCGGTTAGTTGGTTTGAAATCGTTTCATCCATTCAAATAAATCTTGCTTAGTCCAATATTTTACACTCCGGATGCCTCGATCCATAGCCGCCATAATATCGAAACTAAAGCGGGCTTCCTTCCAAGTGCCGGTATTGGTAACCAACACCCAGCTAATGCCGTCGTTTTGGCGCATCACCACGATACCCGTGCCTGCCAAACTGCCGGTGCGCCACCAGCGATCTTTGTCGGCAGCCCGCCAACCAATGATTTTGGTTTTAGAACTATCGGTCTGGGCAGCATTGCCAATCATCGTTTCGATGGTTTCGGCTTGCAACATATCTGGCTTGCCGGGCAGGCCATCCACTGCCAGCACCAATTTGAGCAAGTCGGCGGGGGTGGCTATCCATCCGCCCGACGGCCCCAGCGCCTCGATATGCGTCCCCCCGTCCACACGGCTTACACTATCGCCTTTGCCTTCGATGCCCAATTTAAGTCTGGCACCTTGGTAGTCGTAGTATTTGACTTCGACTGGTGCGTGCTGCGCCAAGCGGCTATGGCCAATTTGCATCCGGTGAATGCCCAAAGGCTGAAGCACTTGGGTCTGGATATATTTTTCGTAGGGCATACCGGTTACTTTTTTGATGACTTCGCCCAGCACACAGTAGCCAAAGTTGGAATAATCGTAGAAAACACCCGGTTCGGCTATCATTTCTTGGGTAAGCATAAACCGGATGACGGTGCGAATATCGGCTGGCGGTTTGGTTTTCATCCATTGGGCTATTTCCAAAGTACGAAACAAAGGGTCGGCCCGAAACCGGTTGCGCCACCCGCCAGCGTGGGTCAGCAAGTGTACCACTTCTATTTCTTCCATCCGTTTGTCGTTTATTTTCAACAAATCGGGGTCGTTGAGGAGGCCATTTTTGCCAAAAACTTTGTCCGACAGTTTCAGTTTTCCCTGCTCAACCAATTTCATAATTCCCACGGCAGTTACTAATTTCGACACACTGGCGATGCGCAGCAAATGGTAGGGCTGCATTTTAATTTGCTTTTCTTTGTCGGCATAGCCATAGCCTTTGGCATAGACCAGCCGCCCATCTTTGGCAATGGCTAAGGAAGCGCCCACGATTTCTAACTGGCGCATCATCCGCACTACTTGGCTGTCGATGCCTTTCATTTCGGGCAAATCCGACAAGTCATTAACCAAGGCAAAATCATCTAAGGGGATACTTTTGGCAGGCAACCAGCGAACTGGTGGTGCCGACGAAGAGCTGCTGCAAGCTCCCAGACCAAAGCTTATCCCAACAATGGCGGCTATGCAGTACCAACCCAGTTTAAATGGGCAGCCCATTAAAAACCAATCGGGTTGGCTTGATTGCCTAATTGCTCTTGTACACATAAATCTGTCAGATAGTCCAATTCGGGAGGTTGATCATTCAACACATTTTCTAAAACGATGCGCCTCACAATGTTGTGAATTTGCCCACCGCTTAGCTCAAAAGAAGCGGCCAAGTGTTGCAATATAAGTGGGTCGATGTCGGGCAGGCTATTTTTCCAAATGGCTAAGCGGGTTTCAAGTTGGGGTTTGTGAAACTGGATTTTATACAAAAACCGGCGTTCAAAAGCATAGTCGAAATTGGCTTGCAGGTTGGAAGTAGCAATCAAAATTCCTTGGAAGTTTTCCAATTCTTGCAGCAAAATATTTTGCATACTGTTGTTCATTTGATCTACACTGCTCTGAATATCATAGCGTTTGCTGATGAGCGCATCGGCTTCGTTGAGAAACAGAATAGGGCATTGCGGATAATGGTTGCGGGCTTGTTCGTAGGTTTTGAAGAGTTGTTTTACCTTTTTTTCTGACTCGCCCACGTACTTGTCGCGGATGGTGGCAATATCGATGAGCAGCAGATTTCTGCCCGACTGGTGTGCCAAATTATAAGCCAGCTGGGTTTTGCCGGTGCCCGGCTCGCCAAAAAACAAGATGGTGATGCCTTCGGCTAAGCCTACTTGCTTAAATTTCTCGGTAGCTTTCTGATAGCCCTCGGGGGTGAGCAATTGTGGCAACATATCGATTTTTTTCTGCTCTTGTTCGCCAAAGAAGAGGGCTTGTGGTTTGATTTTTTCAGGAGAGAGAACTACTACATTTTTAGGGTTAAAAGATTTATGATGCTCTGCGCCCAGCAGCTCATCGCCAAATAGATAATTGATGGCCTTTTCGGTGAGCGAGAGTTCTTTGCCACCAAAAAAATTGTTGTTGGCAAAACTCACCCATTCTTCTTCGATAAGTTTCGACTGCCCCGACATTATATTTTTCTTGAACCTGATTTTATGCCCCACCGACTCATATACATAATGCACATACCGCTCTACGTCGGCCTCGTTCGTATCGTTGGCAAAAACATAGCACAAATGCAGCAAGAGCAGCTTTTCTTCTTCATTGAAAGGCAACCCCAATATTTTTTGTATCAGTGGAAACTTAGACTCGTTTTGCATCAATTGCTTGACTTCAAACAACAGCTCTTCGGTGGACATTTGGCTGCGTTCGCGCTCGCAAATCAATTCGTTGATGCGCTCGATAACCTCGTAAATATCGGCAAAAGGCTGTAATACAGGCAAATCTTTGTTTTGGCTGATGCAATTGAAAACAAAATTAGGAATATGAAATCGGGTAGTAATGGCTTTGGTTTCGTAGCCGACACTTTTGAGCAACAACCGGCGCGCTACCAAATGATCGAGTTTTGGGATGAAGCCAATCACAAAAAAAGGATTAGCCTCCAAATAGTTTGCCAGGCTTTCCAAATCGCACTCTTTGCCGCTGATATTGAGCGCAAAAAAAATAGCAAACAACCAAGCTTCATCTATATCTGCGTGCAAATATTGACTAATAAAAGTTATTTCTTTGGACAATGGCTGGAGGATTTCCAATTTATTATCGGCTGATAGACCAACTCCTTTGAGCAAATTGGCCACCTTTTCGATGCTGCCAAGCAAGCGGTTATCATTCAGCGGGGGAGTGTCGTTGTAAGCATACATAGAATTGTCGCAGGTACTGACGTTAAGTAATGGTAATCGAAGGCTTTGCAAAGCCCGTAAGACTTACTTTTTAAAAGCACAAATTGGTGTCAAAAAACACAAACGCATTCAATTTATTAAACTTCTTGAAAAAATAAGGTTTTGGTAGTAGTTGAAGTGCTTTTGGTAAAAACGATTTATGCATCGCTATTTGATTTTCATTGGTTTTTGGCTGGATAC
>DMHB01000391.1 GCA_003449595.1 Microscillaceae bacterium
CTACATCTCGCTGTTCACCTTCTCCATGCTGATGCTGGTGATGGCGAACAACCTCATGCAGCTGTTCTTCGGCTGGGAGGCGGTGGGCCTGGTCTCCTACCTGCTCATCGGCTTCTGGTTCCGCAAGCCCACCGCCATCCACGCCAACCTGAAGGCCTTCCTGGTCAACCGCGTGGGCGATTTCGGCTTCCTGCTCGGCATCGCCGCCGTGCTGATGTACACCGGCAGCCTGCACTACTGCGACATCTTCGCCCGCGCCGGTGCCCTCACGCAGATCGAGCTTTCTCCCTTCGGTACGCCGGTCACCGCCGCCACACTGGCCTGCATCTGCCTGTTCATCGGGGCGATGGGCAAGTCGGCGCAGTTTCCGCTGCACGTTTGGCTGCCCGATGCGATGGAAGGGCCTACGCCGGTTTCGGCGCTCATCCACGCGGCTACGATGGTGGCTGCGGGCGTTTTTTTGGTGGCGCGGGTGTTTTTCTTACTTACCCCCGAGGTATTGCTGGCGATGATCTTCATTGGGTCTATCACAGCTTTTTTGGGTGCTTTTTCGGCGCTGACCCAAACAGATATTAAAAAAGTACTGGCCTATTCTACCATTTCACAGCTTGGGCTGATGATGCTCAGTATGGGCATTGGGGCGTATGAAACAGGCATTTTGCATTTATTCACCCACGCTTTTTTCAAAGCAGGGCTGTTTTTGTGTGCCGGGGCTATCTTGCATAGTCTGGAAACTTGGCAACACCAAAACCAAGTCCATTGGGATGCCCAAGATATGTTTCAAATGGGCGGATTGATGCGGCATTTGCCGGTGGTTTTTGTGGTGTATATTTTTTGTGCGGCTGCTTTGGTGGGCATTCCGCTCACGGCTGGCTTTTTGTCGAAAGACGATATTTTGGCGCATAGTTTTGCGTGGGCTACCATCCAAGGCGGACAATGGGCGTGGGCTGTTCCGATGGTGGTCTTAGCGACCATTTTTCTGACAGCTTTGTATATGGGCAGGCAGTTTTGCTTGATTTTCTTGGGCGATTTTGCTTATCGCGACAAGCTACACCACGAAAATCCTTTGCAGGAAGGCGGTTGGCTTATCAAAACCCCCTTGATTGTGCTGTCTATTTTGTCGCTTTGGGTGGTTATTTCTTGGGACCCACTGGATGCCCAAACCGGCTGGCTGTTGCACGGCTTAGATGTATCGCTCAACACTTTTTTGGGCGAAGGCTACCAGCTTGCCCTGTTCGAACGCACCCACGAGTTTCACTGGACGGCCATTGGCTTGGCGCTGCTTTTAACAATCAATGGTTTTGGCTTGGCTTTTTGGCTATGGCGCAACCAAGAATTTGTCAAAGGAAAACAGTTGTTACACTCCGCGGCGTTGCACCAGCTCTCGCAAGAAGGGTTCTATGTCAACCAAGGCATTTTCAAGTTATGGGATTTCGTAAGGCATTTGTCGTTCAACACTACTTTTGCCGAAAAATACATCAGCACCACGTTGGGCAAGGTGTGGGTATTTTTAAAGAATCTGTCATACAAAGCGTTTTATGCTGATCAGGCTTACCAGTCCACTATGTCGCCCACGCTGATGTATTTGGCGCAGCTTTCGCACCGGCTCGATAAGTCCGGCCTCAATGGCTTGGTAGTAGGACTGGCCAAGGCGGTAGTCATTTTTGCGCAGTTTGTGATGTGGCTCGACCAATACATCGTCGATGGGTTGGTGTATGTGGCTGCTTGGCTTACCCAAGCGGTCGGCAGGCAGGTGCGCAATCCCATGAATGGCAAAGTGCAAAACTACTGGCTCTGGGCACTTTCGTTGTTCATTTTGGGTTTGTGGTGGTTGATGCAGTAGCCAAGGCTGCCAGCAAAAAAGCCACCCGTTTAGGGGCAGCTTTTGGTTTTGAAACAAGTTGGTGAATTGAGTTTAGTGTTTGACTATTTTGTCTTTGTATTTAGTAAGCTGGGTTCTAAGGCTTTCAATGGCTTCGTCAGTGGCAGCTTCAAAGGAGGTATTTTGTTCTTTGGCAAACAAGGTGGTTCCTGGAAGTGCCAATTTGATTTCAACCACTTTATTTTCGCGGCTGTGTTCTCCTTTTTCTAATCTAAGAAAAACTTCCCCATCGGTAATGCGATCAAAAAAAGTTTCCAATTTATCTGTCTTTTTTTGGATAAAGTCTAACAGCTTTTGATCGGCATCAAAGTGTACGGAATGGATTTGAAGTTTCATAAGTTTGATGTATTTAAAGGTGAAAAATTATGCTTTAGGGTGCGCTTGCTCGAAAACATCGCGCAGGTGTTCCAACGAGTTATGCGTATAGATCTGGGTAGAACTGAGGGTGCTATGGCCTAATAAGTCTTTGATGCTGCGTATGTCGGCTCCTCGGTTCAGCAAATGGGTGGCAAAAGTATGGCGCAACACGTGTGGGCTTTTCTTGAGTTGGGTAGTAACCAATGTGAGGTATTTCTGAACAGTGCGGTATATGAGCATAGGATAAGCCATCACGCCCTCGTCGGTTACGATGACAAAATCGTGATCGGGATTCGGAAAGCTTTGCAACTTGAAGTAGGTATAACGAGCCAAAATAGCCGGTAAAGTGGCCTTGAGGTGCAGTATAGGAATGATACGTGTTTTGGCGCGTTTGCCCGACACCTTGATTTGTTGGTTAGCCCAATCGAGGTCGGTGTTTTTCAAGGTGATTAGCTCAGCCAAGCGGATGCCGGTGCCATAAAGCAACTCCAGCACCAACTTATCGCGCCAGCCTTGCAAACTGTCTTCAAAGTCAACTTCTTCAAGCAAAGTCAATATTTTGCTTTCTTCTATAAACTCAGTAAGTGGTTTAGGAGCCTTTACGGCTTTCAGCCGTAGGGCAGGATTTTTGACGATGGCTTCGGCGCGCATCAAAAACTTGTAGAACGATTTGATGGTAGTAATCTTCCGGTTGATACTGGCCGGGGCAATGGTGCTGGTAGATAAATCTATGACCCAAGTACGCAAATCGGCGTACTGCACCAGAGTGAGGTCTTCAATTTGATGGGATTGTTGTAGAAAAGCACTTAATTGTTTTAAATCGTTCTTATAACAACTGAGGGTGTGTTTGCTGTATTTTTTTTCATAACGCAAGTACGCGAGAAACGATTCAATCCAATTCATACCAATAAAAAAGCCAGTGTCAAGAAAATATTGTATTCACAATTCCTTAACACTAACTTATGAAAAAAAAGCAAGAATGCAAAATGCTTACAAATTTTCTTGAATTTGAATCTTTTGTCTGTAAACCGCTCTGATTTTTACATTACGCTTTTTTACCGAGGCTTTTTCGTGATAGCTGCGCGCACGCAATTGCTTCAATACGCCGGTTTTTTCAAATTTCTTTTTAAAGCGCTTCAGGGCTTTGTCAATTGATTCGTTGTCTTTGATGGTTACAATAATCATTTTGCTACAATCTTATTTAAAGTCTAAATCTGTTTTCGAGTAAAAATTGGACGACAAAGTTAGAAAAAATACTCAACTCTTCAAAAAAAAGCCATTTGTTTTGAAAGACTTACTGTTTTTTTTCGTTTTTGGCTTGGGTAAGCCTGATATTTGGGCTTAAATTTGATGTTGTTAAGCAAAACTCAAGCTATGCAGCGACAGGTATGTTTTCTTTTTCTTGCTTTGGGCGGATGGTTAGGCGCGGGGTTATGGTCTGATGTAAAAGCCCAAGATCCTCATTTTTCCCAGTTTTTTGCTTCACCTTTGTACCTCAATCCGGCACTGACCGGTACCTGCGACGATGGGCGTTTCTTGTTCAATTACCGTACGCAATGGGCCAATTTGCCCGGCGAGTTTGTAACGACTACGGTATCCTACGACCATCCTTTTCCCAAAAAGCAAAGCAACTTGGGTGCTATGGCGATGCTCGACCGAGCCGGTTCGGCGGGGGTGCAGTCGGCCAGTTTTGCCGCTACCTATGCCTACAACCTCATTTTGGCCGATAATTTAGCCCTGCGCTTCGGCGGATTGGTGGGTTACAACAACCGCAGCCTCAATTATTTGCAGTTGGTTTTCGGCGACCAGCTTACCCCGTTTGGCGTAAGCAACAACCCTACCCAAGAGATAGGCATCGAAAACCTGAATGTCCATTTTTTAGACATCGGCTTTGGGACTGTTTTACATAGCGATAAATTTTGGGCAGGGGTAAGCGTGCGCCACCTCAACCAACCGACCTATTCGTTTGGGGCAGCCAACGAGCGTTTGCCTATGCACATTGGCATTCAAGGTGGCTATAAATTTACCCTCAACAGCATCAACTTATTGGGCAATGGCAATGGTTTTCCCGAGCCTGCCTCCATTCATCCGGCTTTCAATTTTGCAATGCAGGGCAATTTCAAGCGCTTAGACT
>DMHB01000123.1 GCA_003449595.1 Microscillaceae bacterium
AAGCGCCATCCATTTCTGGGGTTGGCAATTAATCATTTTGGCAGCCGCCATTACCTTGCCCTTGGGCTACACATCGGGGCACGAATACGCCGAATTAGAATGGCCTATCGACATTGCCATTGCCTTGATTTGGGTAGTATTTGGGGTCAATATGATGGGCACCATACTCAAGCGCCGCGAGCGACATATGTATGTGGCTGTATGGTTCTACATTGCTACTTTTGTTACGGTAGCAGTGCTACACATCGTAAACTCATTCCAGCTGCCCATTAGCCTCACCAAAAGCTACTATGTATATGCCGGCGTGCAAGACGCCTTGGTGCAGTGGTGGTATGGGCACAATGCGGTGGCGTTCTTTCTAACTACTCCTTTTTTGGGTATTATGTATTATTATATGCCCAAAGCAGCCAACCGACCTGTATATTCATACAAGTTGTCTATCATCCACTTCTGGTCATTGATTTTCATTTATATCTGGGCAGGGCCCCACCACTTGCTCTATACTTCTATGCCCGACTGGGCGCAAAGCTTGGGTACAGTTTTCTCGCTGATGCTGATTGCTCCTTCTTGGGGTGGGATGCTCAACGGCTTGCTTACCCTTCGAGGCGCTTGGGACAGGGTTCGGGAAGATCCTATTTTGAAATTTATGGTGGTAGCCGTTACTGCCTACGGGATGTCAACATTTGAAGGCCCTATGCTTTCGCTGAAAAATGTAAATGCCATTGCCCACTTTACTGACTGGATCATTGCCCACGTACACGTAGGTGGTTTGGGTTGGAACGGCTTTTTGATCTTTGGGATGTTTTATTGGATGGTGCCCAGAATGTGGCAAACCAAACTATACTCCGTAAAAATGGCCAACACACACTTCTGGTTAGGCACTATGGGCATCATTTTCTATGCGTTGCCTTTGTATGTGGCCGGTTTTATGCAGAGTTTGATGTGGAAGCAATTTACCCCTGAAGGTGTATTGCAATACCCCAACTTCTTGACCACCGTAACCGAACTACGCTATATGTATATGCTGCGCGCCTTGGGCGGATTCCTCTACCTGATTGGCGTATTCTATATGGTGTATAATCTGGTTAAAACTGCTGCTTCAGGCAAATTCTTGGCCAATGAAGCCGCCGAAGCACCAGCTTTAGAAAAAGTATATACAGGCCACCAAACCGGTTGGGCTAACTGGCACTCTGTCATCGAGCGCCGTAGTATTGCGTTTACCGTGCTGACGCTTATTGCCATTCTAATTGGTGGATTGGTAGAACTCATCCCTACTTTCTTGGTAAAGTCGAATGTGCCTACCATTGCTTCTGTAAAGCCTTATACCCCATTAGAATTAGAAGGCCGCGATATTTATATCCGCGAAGGCTGTGCAAATTGTCATTCGCAAATGATCCGCCCATTCCGTTCCGAAACCGAACGCTATGGCGAATACTCTAAAGCCGGTGAGTTTGTGTATGACCACCCCTTCTTGTGGGGATCTAAGCGCACAGGGCCGGATTTGCACCGCGAGGGCGGAGTACGTAACCATAGCTGGCACTATTTCCATATGATCGACCCAAGTTCGGTTTCTACCGGCTCTATTATGCCTGCTTACCCTTGGCTCATCGAATACAACTACGACAAAGCAATGATTGCAGCCAAAATCAATGCTATGCGTACTTTGGGTGTGCCTTACCCCGATGGCTACGATAAAATAGCTGCTGCAGATATGGAAAAACAAGCCGGCCAAATCGTACAACAATTGAAAGACGAGGTCAAAGGTCAGAAAATGAAAGTAATTGTCGATAAAGACAAAGAAATCGTGGCCTTGATTGCTTACCTGCAACGCTTGGGTACTGATATAAAAGTACAAGAAAAAACTGCCCTGAAATAATCTCTGAAACCTTACAAAGGCGGGGAACATTCGCCCGCCTCTTGTAAAATTAAAATATACAAACCTATGAAGTTCAAATATATTTTCGAGCGTATTGACGGGATAGAGGTCTATCCGTTATTTTCTCTGATTTTATTCTTTACCTTTTTGTTGTGCTTTTGCTTTGGGTCTTTCGCATCAAACCAAGCCATATCAACGCATTCAAGCAAATGCCTTTGGAGGATGCCACCCTTTCTGCCAACCCCGAAGCAAAACAAGTCTTGTGATTTAGTAGTGAAACCTAACTTTTCAAAATGATGATGAAAATCTTTTCAATAGGCCGAAGTTTACTCCTCCGAGGAGTTCTTATGGCCGCCTTATTCCTAATGAACTTGGGCTATGCCTTGGCCCAAGACAAGAACCCGGTAACCGATCCGCGCAAGGTGGGCGACGATACTTTCTACAAAGCAGTGATGGCGATGCCTTCCAGCGAATTAATGTTGTATGTAGTCATTGTCTTATTGTTGTTTGTAACCGTGTTAGCCTTGATTACGATGGTCGTTGCGCTGATGATTGTACAAAGGTTGCTGATTAGCGATGGCAAAATGCAGGCCGAAGAAACCTTGCTTTCTCGTTTGTGGGCATCGTTCGACCGCCAAATGACCAATGCCATTCCCCTCAACAAGGAAAATACCATTCTGTTGGATCACAACTACGACGGCATCAAAGAATTAGATAACCACTTGCCCCCTTGGTGGCTTTACTTGTTCTATGGTACGATTGCGTTTTCAGTTGTGTATATGCTGAACTACCACGTATTGAACACCCAACCACTGCCCGCACAAGAATACGAAACTGAAATGCAACTGGCCTCTATCGAAGTAGCCGAGTATATGAAAAAAGCTGCTGCCAATATCGATGAAACCAATGTAAAATTTGTAAAAGACAATAAAGTTGCATTGGAAGCCGGCAAGAAAGTATTCATCGAAAACTGTGCCCAGTGCCACGGTCAAGCAGGCGAAGGAGGTATTGGCCCTAACCTGACCGATGAGTTTTGGCTCTATGGTGGCCACATTAAAAATGTGTTCACTGTAATCAAAAAAGGTGCAAAAAATGGTATGCAAGCTTGGGAGAAAAAACTAAAGCCCGACGAAATGCAGAGTGTCGCTAGCTACATCTTGACCTTACAAGGCACCAACCCGCCTAACGCCAAAGAAGCACAAGGCGAAAAGTATGTGCCTACTGAGGCCGAAGCAAAATAACCCCATACCCAAGGCAGGCTAAGTGCCTCGCGCAATAGATGAACTCGAAACCTAACTTCTTTGTCTATTATTCCTTGACGCAAAGCCTGCCTTTTTTTATACCATAACATCCTTTGATTCGATAAATCTTCTTACTTCTATGGAAACCTTAGCCCAATTAGCCGATACCGAAGAATACCGCGACCACCTCAGTACTGTGGACGAAAGTGGGAAACGTATTTGGGTGTATCCCAAAAAACCAAGAGGCGCTTTCTACAACAAAAGACTGTTGTTTTCTGTCTTTTTACTCTCTCTCTTTTTTGTTACGCCTTTCATACAATACCACGGCAGGCCACTTTTCTTGTTCAATATTTTTGAAAGGAAATTTGTGTTTTTCGGCACGCTGTTTATGCCGCAAGATTTCCATTTGGTGGCATTAGGGCTTATCACCTTCTTTGTGTTTGTCATCTTGTTTACTGTTGTTTTTGGCAGACTTTGGTGTGGATGGGCTTGCCCACAAACCTTGTTTATGGAGATTGTCTTCCGTAGAATCGAATATTGGATAGAAGGCGATGCCAACCAGCAACGCAAGTTGAACCAACAGCCTTGGAATCAAGAAAAAATCCTTAAAAAGGGTACGAAATTTACCGTTTTTGGAATTATTTCTGTCCTCATTGCCCATACAGCTATGGCATATTTGGTAGGGATGGATACCGTGATAAAATTGGTTACCCACTCGCCCAGCCACAATTGGGCTGGTTTTATCGGACTGGTAGCATTCACAGTTGTTTTCTTTGGGGTGTTTACTTACCTCCGCGAGCAGGCTTGTATCGCTATCTGCCCTTACGGGAGATTGCAAGGGGTTTTGTTGGGCAAAGACTCTATCGTCATTGCCTATGATTATGTGCGTGGCGAGCCTCGCGGCAAGCTCAAAAGAAAAGAAAACAAACTTGCCGACGAGCATCTGACACTCAACGACTTCATCAAACCACAAGGCGATTGCATCGACTGCAAACTCTGTGTGCAGGTATGTCCTACCGGTATTGATATCCGCAACGGTACTCAGCTGGAATGTGTAAACTGCACAGCTTGTATTGATGCTTGCGATGAAGTAATGGACAAAATCGAAAAACCAAGAGGGCTTATTCGCTATGCTTCGTTCAACAACATTGCCAATAGCCAGGCTTTTAAATTTACGCCTCGTATCATTGCTTATTCGATGGTATTGGTGGCCTTGCTAAGCTTAGATGCGTTTTTACTGCTCAACCGCGAGCCGCTTCACGCTACGATGCTCAAAGTAAGAGGTACACTTTACCAAGAAATGCCCAATGGCAATGTAGCCAATATGTATGAGGTCAATTTAGTGAATAAAACCGACCAACCTATCATCATCACAGACTTTAAAATAGCCAATAAAAAAGGGGGCAATGCCAAAATTGCCGGTAACCAAGTCGTGGTGAAAGGGGGCGAAAGTACTACCGCTGTTGTAGTGGTCGAGTTGCCCAAAAATCAACTGGATGGTATCAAAACCAAGGTGAATATCGATATATGGTCGGGTAGTAAAAAAATGACGACCAAAACTGTCAATTTCTTAGGTGATAAAGAATGACTTATTTCAACTTATTAGTTTAACCATTAAACCAAAAAAAACAATGAACTGGGGATATAGAATCGCTTTTGTTTATGGAGGCTTTGTCCTTTTTATGCTTACACTGGTAGCTTTTGCTTCGATGCAAAAAGATATGCACTTGGTAGCGCCCGATTATTATAAACAGGAAATAGAGTACCAAGGCCAAATCGATAAAATGCAAAATGTCAAAAATTTAGCCGGTCAGTTAGTTTGGAACTATGACCAGGCGCAGGGTATTGTCCAAGTTAGCTTGCCCAATGTACTCGAATCGGGCAAAGTAGTACTGTTCAGACCTTCGGATGCGCATCAAGACCTAAAAATGAATTTGCAGCACAGCCAAGAAGGAAACGTGGCTATTCCCATTCAAAAACTTGGCAGCGGCCTTTGGGTGTTGAAGCTGAGCTGGTCAGCCGAAGGGAAGCCTTACTATGTGGAGCGTAAAATGATTATCGGCAAAGACCGAAGTGTAGTCTGGAAATAGCTTTCCCACAACAATTCACCAACCTATTTTCAAACTTATGTGGTTGTTATATTCAGCTTTTATTGTTGGTTTTTTGGGTAGTTTTCACTGTGTAGGGATGTGTGGCCCCATTGCTTTGGCGTTGCCTCGTGTCCACCAAGGGAAATTGCAACTACTCAAAAACCGACTTTTTTATAATTTTGGGCGAATCCTTACCTACAGTTTTATTGGGCTTTTGGTAGGCTTATTGGGTCGTGGTGTCAGTTTGTTGTTGTCGCAGCAGTGGGTATCGATTGGTGTGGGCGCAGGGCTTTTGTTGGTATGGTGGCTACCCCCGCAGGCCACTCAACGCTGGTCAGTATTGAAGCCCTTGGGTCAGTTGACCAATTGGATGAAGCAGCAGTTCAAGCCCTTTTTCCGCAGCAAATCGGTTTGGGCTACTTTTGCCATTGGTTTGTTGAATGGTTTTCTGCCGTGTGGTTTGGTATATTTGGCTATGGCAGGCGCAGTGGCCACCGGCGAGGTAGGCGAGGCGGTGTTGTATATGGCTTTTTTCGGGATGGGTACTTTGCCTGCTATGCTGGCAGTATCGATGGCTGGGCAGTGGTTAAAACCAGTCTGGCAACAAAAAATTTATAAAGTTGTACCTGCTTTCGCGATGCTGCTGGCACTTTTACTCATCATCAGAGGGCTTAATTTAGGGATTCCATACCTCAGCCCGCAAACCGTGCCTACAAAGGAAGCAAAAATCAACGCTGTACACTGTCATTAAACATAGGCAGGCACGCTATAAAGTCGTTCGTATAAAATACTGTTCAACTCTAACATGACTTGGGTACCTGCCAAAAGTTCTTTTAGGGCAATGATCTCTGTAATAGACAACACCAAACAGCGCTCACAATCGCACATAGAAATAATTTCCAGATCGGCAGCCTTCGAGGCATCTTCCAACAGGGTAGGCAAGTCGATGGCATCGACCAATCGCTTGAATTTATAAAAACACAAGACATTGAATCCTATAGGCTCATCTCTAAACACAAGCCAAAACTTCCTGTCTGTATTTGATTGGTAAACGACCCCGAACGAGTTCTCAAATAATGAGATCCATTCTTGGGGTGGATTTTTCAAAGCCAAAGGTTGCATAAGCCAATAGTTTCTTAAGAGGAACAAATATACAATCTAATTTAGAATTAATCCAAATTAAACCAATATCTTCCTTCGAACCAATGACAATTATCAGATTTTAGAATTTTTTGAAAATTTTACTCAGCCTTTGTTGCCCAAATCAGCCTGAAACACAAAGGGGAGCAAATGAGCCGCTTGGCTTAGCTTTACAAAACCTGCCGCTGTCAGAAAAATCACTTCATAAGGCTGTTGTTGCTTTTGCTCAAACTCTACCATCACTTGCCTACAAGCCCCACAAGGACAGCCCGGCACATCGTTGGGCTGGTGTGCGTGTCGTGCGATGACTGCTAATTTCAAAATAGGCTGTGCCGGGTAAAGTACTCCTGCCGAAAAAAGTGCCACCCTTTCGGCGCAAAGCCCCGAAGGATAAGCCAAATTTTCTTGATTACAACCCTGTACAATTTGCTGATTAGCCAAAAGCAAACTCGCGCCTACCCAAAAGTTTGAATAAGGGGCATAGGCTTTGCCAAGCGCTTGCCGAGCCTGTTGTACCAATTCCTGATCCTGTATATCGAGGTCGGCAAAATCAGTAAATAGCTCATAAGCTATTTGTAACTGTGGCTGGCTTTTTCCCATTATTTTTCTAACCTGCTTTGAATTTTACTTGAAATATTTTTGGCGAAAACAGAAACCCCACTCACTTCATTCCTCTGGTTTAATATCGGGTTGAATGACATACCCAAATAAACCCCGCCTTTGCCTCCTTTGCGGTGTACAAACATCGACTTAGTAAATTTTTCACCCTTCAAAGCTCGCTCATACAACATACGCAGTTCGGTGGCCTCTTCGGGCAAGAACGTGCGGTTGATGTCCAATCCCAAGCGTAGTTTAATTTCCCAATTGTCGTACATCTGTCGGGCACTCTCATTGAACATCGTGATTCGGTATCCCCTATCAATGGCAATAATGAGGTCGTCGGTATTGTTGATCAGCGCCGATAATTCTGCCTCGCGGCGTTGGGCTTCTTCTTGCGTGAGTAAAATTTCCTCTTCTGCTTTTTTACGCTCGGTGATATTGGTCATAAATTCTATGATCTTGTAGGGCGAGTTGTTTAGCCCAAGTATAGGGTTCGAGCTGCCTTGTAGCCATACATATTTGCCTGATTTGGTAATACGCCTTACCTCTCCGATGTAATACTCGCCTGCCATCAAGTTGTTCCAATAAATGGTATGCGAGCCGGTATTCAATTCCGAATTTGGTACAATGGTGGCGTAAGGTTGCCCAATTAATTCTTCGCGTGTATATTCAAACAAGCTGAGAGCCAATTCGTTAGCATCTACAATATTGCCGGCCAAATCTAACTCGATGGTGATGTTAGAGCGGCGGATAGCGTTCAATTGCTCCTGAAAATCCAACCGCGCCGATTTTTCAGGTGTAACATCAAAAGCCAGCACCATTACTTTTTCAAAGTTGTTTTGCCTATCGCGCAGCGGCGCATATGTAGCACGCAGCCATCGAATGGCTCCTTCTTTGGTAATACGTTTGTACGAGCCGGTTACAGCTTTGCCTTCTTGCAGGCTTTTCCATAAAAGCTGATATTCCTCGGTGTTTACATCTTCATAATCCATCAAAATTTTATACGGCTTGTTGAGCAGCTCGCGCTCGGTATAGCCCATCGTCTCGGTCAGCAATTTATTCATAGCTATCAGTTTCTGATCTTTCGATAGTTCATAGTTGATCAGCGTCGAGCGGATGGTGTTCGACTGCACAGCCAAGAGGTCTTGGTTAAGCTCCATATTTTCTTGAGCTTGTTGGAGAGCCTCCAAGCTTTTCACCATTTCACGCTCCTGAGCTTGCATTTGAGCAGTAATAAACTTCGACTCTTCTAAGAGTTTCTTGGTGCGTTCGCTGGATTGTGTACTGTTGATGGTCGCAGCAATGTTTTCGCCTAAGCGCTCCAAAAACTGAATTTGGTAAGGTTCAAAAGATTGCAAAGAAGCCAATTCAATTACTCCATAAGGCACCTCGTTCATTTTCAAGGGAATACACAGCAAACTTCGGGGTTTAGTTGTGCCCAACCCTGAACTGATAGCCGCGTAGTCGTCGGGAATATCGGTAAAATAGACCGTGCTACCAT
>DMHB01000021.1 GCA_003449595.1 Microscillaceae bacterium
GTCATAGCCCGTTTCTTTAGAAAGCGCTTCAAAAGTTTGCATAGCTTTCTGGCTAACTTGGTCTGAAAACATTTTCAATTGCCCAAATACATTTGTGCAAAAAAGGATGCTAAGAATACAAGTATAAAATAATCTAAACACTTTTAAATCTATTTTTTGGCTTTGTAGTAATTTCAGTATTTATGATTATTGAAAATTACAAAGCTAATTCGAATTTATCAAATCAAAAGAGTGTAAAATTTAGGCTTAGATTGACAAAACCTTCTCACGCTATACTTTACACTAAAAATTAATAGGTAATATTATGTTTTTAAAACCAACTAATCTGTTTTCGCCCTTATGCTTATGAATGAATGATAGTTTTTCCTCACCCTACCACCCACTATTTCCACCATAGCATCAAACCAAAGGCACTTTGTAAAAATCTATACAGAAATGTTTAATTTGCTTGATGCAAAAAACAATCTACTCCTTCTTTGTGTGGTCGTTATGGATAAGCCATTCCCTCACAACCCAAGCGCAAACCACTGTGCTCAGTCTTCAAGATTTAGCGCCTTTGGCAGGGCAATGGTATGGTTCGCTTACCTACTTAGACTATACCTCGAACCAAGCTTATACGATGCCGGCAGATGTACAAATTAAATTAGTTGACAGCCCGCCTCAGTTGCTGGTGGCCTATGCCTACCCCAACGAACCAAAAGCCAATGGCACTGATACATTGCTGCTTTCAGCCGATGGGCGTATGCTCGACAATGAAGTGGTAGTCGGCTTAGCCGTTACCTCGGAAGGAGAAAAGACAATCATCACCGAGGTCAAGGGCAAGGACGGCAACGATGATAAACCGGGCATTTTGAGGCATATTTACACTTTTGGTGCGACGCAGTTTAGCATTCAAAAAGGAGTATTGTTCGATGGCGAAACCCAATGGATCAAACGCCACACCTATAGTTTTGCGCGATCGAAATCGGATAAATAAACACAGGGAATTATAACTACGGTTTTTGCTAATCGCTTTCGCGGAAGCGGTGTCTGTATTTTTAGCGCGCAAATGCCCTGAAAACTACAGAAAAATACCTATTTTAGAGCGGAAATTCCATCATTTACACACCTTCAATTTTCTTCAATACTTATGTCAGGCAACAGTTCAGCATTAGAAATCAACGTAAAAAAAGAAATTTTCGACCTTCAGGGAAAAGTAGCCATCGTAACCGGTGCCAGCAAAGGCATCGGCGAAGCCATCGCCCGCTTGTATGCCCTCTATGGTGCCAAAGTGGTGGTGAGCAGCCGCAAACAAGAAGCCGTAGAACACGTGGTTGACCTCATCAAAGCCGAAAAAGGCGAGGCCACCGCCATAGCAGCCAACACCGGTGAACTGCTCGATTTGGAGCATTTGGTGAAGCAAACCGAAAGCCTCTATGGCCGCATCGACATCATTGTCAACAATGCAGCCACCAATCCGGTATTTGGCAATGTAGAAAACACCGACTCAGCCGCCTTCGACAAGATTATGAACGTCAACGTGAAAGGCTGTTTCGAGCTTTCGAAAAAAGCCTTGCCACTTATGAAAAAGAATGGCGGCGGCAGCATCATCAACATCAGCAGCGTAGGCGGCATTACGCCCGAGCCGGGTTTGGGCATTTACAGTGTCAGCAAAGCAGCTTTGATTATGCTGACCAAAGTAATGGCCAAAGAATGGGGACGACACGGCATCCGTGCCAACGTAGTATGCCCCGGGTTAATCAAAACCAAGTTTAGCGAAGCCTTGTGGAAAAACGAACAAGT
Organism: Microscillaceae bacterium; assembly: GCA_003449595.1. Taxonomy (GTDB): domain Bacteria; phylum Bacteroidota; class Bacteroidia; order Cytophagales; family Microscillaceae; genus UBA8158. The sequence continues at coordinate 1,783 of DMHB01000021.1, forward strand.
GAGCGACCATTTGGTCAAAAGCCAACCTATTTCGCGCATCGGTATTCCCGAAGAAATAGCCGGTTTGTGCTTGTTTTTGGCTTCTGAAGCTTCTTCTTATTGCACGGGCGGCATTTATACTGCCGACGGCGGCCTTGTTATCTAAATTCAAGACCCTTTTACTTTTAAAAATATGACTGACTTATTTCTAACCGACAAGTTGCGGAAGCTTTTACCGCAAGTGCGCGAATATGTCGAGCAAGTGCTCATTCCCTTAGAACCTGAGTTTCTGAGCGGCCATTGGAATCCTTTGGCGGCCAAGCTGGAAGCACAACGCGAAAACCTCAAAAAATTAGGACTTTTTGGGCTTCACCTGCCCGAAAGCGAAGGAGGACAAGGGCTTACTTTAGCCGAATTTGGCCAAATAAGCGAGGTACTGGCACGTACTCCTTTTGGGCATTATGCGTTCAACTGCCACGCGCCCGACATTGGCAACTACGAGCTATTGCACCAGTTTGGCACTGCCGAGCAAAAAGAAAAATTTATGCGTCCGCTCATTCAGGGCAAAATTCGCAGCTGTTTTTCGATGACTGAACCCGAATTTGCAGGCTCAAATCCGGTGTGGATGGCTACGACGGCAGTTCGTGAAAATGGCACTTATGTCATCAACGGGCATAAATGGTTTACCACTGCCGCCGACGGCGCCGCTTTCGCGATAGTGATGGCCGTAACCAACCCCCAAGCAGCCTCGCACAACCGCGCCAGTATGATCATTGTGCCCACCGACAACCCGGGTTTCAAATTGGTGCGCAACATTCCGATAATGGGCGAAGCAGGCGAAGGATTTATGAGCCACGCCGAGGTTACGTATGAAAACTGTATCGTGCCCGTCGAAAACCTGATTGGCCAAGAAGGCGATGGTTTTGCTTTGGCGCAGCACCGCCTCGGCCCCGGACGCATCCACCACTGTATGCGTTGGATTGGCATTTCGGAGCGTGCATTCGACCTGATGTGTACCTATGCGCTTTCGCGAGAGCTGAACCCCGGCGAGGTGTTGGCCGACAAACAAGTGATTCAGCATTGGATTGCCGAGTCGCGAGCCGAAATCAATGCGGCGCGCTTGTTGGTGTTAGACACTGCCCGCCAAATCGATGAAAAAGGGGCACCGGCTGTGCGCAATGAAATTTCGATGATCAAATTCTTTGTGGCCAATATGATGCTTCGTGTCATCGACCGTGCCATCCAAGTTCACGGCGGACTGGGAATTACAGAAGACACCATTTTGTCGTTCTATTATCGCCACGAGCGCCCTTCACGCATTTACGA